>CAYSMQ010000298.1:4660-6372 GCA_964432035.1 uncultured Ardenticatenaceae bacterium | reverse complement strand
GACGGCGACAACGAACTGCTGGGCGGCGACGGCATGGCCATGGGCGTCCTGGAACAGATACGCGTGGCCCAGAAATATGTGCGCCTGCAGCCCGGCGATACTGTGCTCCTCTATACGGACGGCGTAACCGAAGCAATGAACGAGGATCTTGACGAGTTTGGCCTGGAGCGGCTGCAGATCGCGGCGCGCCAGGGGGCGCGCGGCGCCGCCAGTCGTGTCGTCGGCGAGGTAACCGCCGCAATCTCCGACCACGCCGGCGACACGGCGCAATACGACGACGCCACCCTGGTCGTCATTAAATGTGTAGAGTAATAAACCACCGGAGAGTTGAATGAGCAATCACGAAGATAGAACCCAGCAACCGAGAGCCGAACGACGTGGACCGTTGCCGGCGCCCGGAAAACCGATGGAAGACGAAAAACTATTGAGTCCCAGACAACGGCAGCGCACGCCCTTCACGGAGACGGATACCTGGCGCGTGCTGCGCATCATGGGCGAATTTGTCGCCGGCTTCGAAACGCTGGCCGAGCTGGGGCCGGCCGTGAGCATCTTTGGCTCGGCGCGCGTGCGCGCGGGACATCCCCAATATGAGGCTGCCGTGGAAACCGCGCGGCTGCTTGGCGAAGCGGGCTACGCTATCGTTACCGGAGGCGGGCCCGGTATCATGGAAGCCGGCAATCGGGGCGCGCAAAAAGCGGACGCGCCCTCCATCGGTCTCAACATCGAGCTGCCGTTTGAGCAAGGAAGCAACCGCTTTGTGCAGGTGCCCATCGATTTCCACTACTTCTTCGTGCGCAAGACGATGTTTGTGAAATACGCGCAGGCCTTTGTGATCTTTCCCGGCGGCTTTGGTACCATGGATGAGTTGTTCGAGTCGCTGACGCTCATCCAGACCGGCAAAATTCAGAATTTTCCGGTGATACTTTTCGATTCTGAGTATTGGGGTGGCCTGCTGGATTGGCTTAAGAAAACCATGCTGACCGGCCGCAAGATTGCTCGGCAAGATGTCGAATTATTGAAAGTAACCGACTCTCCAGAAGAGGTGGTCGATATAATCGTGCAGGCCTCTCGTGAGCAGGGTCTCCATTTGCAGCAGGAAGAAGAAGCGCGCGAAACGACTCGACAAGTTTATAGCGGTGACTATGCGCCGGAGTGATGGTATAATCGTGAGAATGCGCGTTTCCATCCAGTAAATTCAGCCTTAGGGACCGCCGGGAGAAGACAACAGTTGTGACTATGAAAACAGCAATACACTTGCGCGCCGCTGCCGGGACTCACCCCGGAAAAGTATATCAGGTAAATCAGGACAAAGTATTCGCCGCATTTCGCTCCGGATCAAACGAAAAAATGGGCGGGCTCTTCATTGTCGCCGACGGCATGGGCGGTCATCAGGCCGGCGAGATTGCCAGCGACATCGCCGTGCAGACCATTCGCAGTGAGCTGGCCTGGTTTCTCGACACAAACGATGCCGAGGATACGCAGCCCAGCATGCCGCGCACGGGTGAGACCACGATTATAGACGGCGAGGCGGTAGAGTTACCGTTGCTGCGACGCCTGCGAATTGCCATCGAGCAGGCAAACCAGTCAATTGCCGGTTACTCCCATGATAACCCAGACGATGCGGGCAATCTCGGCACCACGATTACTTGTGCGCTGATTGACGAGGACATCGCGGCGACGCGCAAGCGGCTCACGGAGGAACGGCCGGATTT
>CAYSMQ010000298.1:0-4650 GCA_964432035.1 uncultured Ardenticatenaceae bacterium | reverse complement strand
GTCAATTGCCGGCTACTCGCATGACAACCCGGACAATGCGGGCAATCTTGGGACTACAATCACCTGTGCGCTCATTGACGAGGACACCGCAATCATTGCCAACGTGGGCGACAGTCGCACCTACTTGCTGCGCGATGGCGAGCTGGAGCAGTTGACTGAAGATCACTCTTACGTCGCGCAATTGGTGCGTGATGGCCAACTGGCCCCTGAAGACGTTTTCAGCCATCCTCGCCGCAATGTCATCACACGCTCTCTGGGCCATCGTCCAGAAGTGGAAATTGACCTTTGGACAAAGCGACTGCAAGTGGGCGACCGCCTTCTCTTGTGCAGTGATGGCCTTTGGGAAATGGTTCAGGATTCGGAAACGTTGGCCCAGATAGTCGGAGACCCTGACGATCCAAAGCATACAGTGGAACAACTTATCATCGCAGCTAACCGCGCCGGCGGCGCCGACAATATCGGCGTTGTCGTCATTCACGTCGAAGCAGAGTAACGGGTATCCATGGCACCAAAAAAGATCGGGCGCTACGAAGTAAAATCAGAGTTGGGCCGCGGGGGAATGGCCACGGTTTTTCTGGCAGAAGACCCCCTCATCGGACGCGAAATCGCCATCAAGGTGCTACCGCGAGAATTCCTGCACGATCCCAGCTTCCGCGGAAGATTTCAACGCGAAGCGCGCACCGTTGCCATGTTGGAACATCCGGCCATTGTGCCCATTTATGACTTTGGCGAGCAGGACGGGCAACCCTATCTCGTCATGCGCGTCATGAAAGGCGGCACGCTAGGCGATCGCATCAAGGACGGCGCTCTGGCCCCCAAGGAAGCTGCCGAAATCCTAAAGCGGCTGGGATCGGCGCTGGATCATGCCCACAGTCGTGGCGTCGTCCATCGCGATCTCAAACCGGGCAACATCCTCTTTGACGAAACGGGGAACGCCTTCCTCTCCGACTTCGGCATCGTCAAGCTCGCGCAATCCACGGCGACCCTGACCGGCGAGTCAATTGTGGGCACGCCGGCTTATATGAGTCCCGAGCAGGTTCACGGCGACAAAGAGATAGACGGTCGCAGCGATATCTACACGCTTGGCGTCATCCTTTTTCAGATGTTGACCGGGCAGATGCCCTATCACGCCGACACACCTGCAAAACTGATGATGGCCCACGTCCTCAACCCCGTGCCCAGAGTCCTCGACGTGCGTCCCGATCTGCCGGCTGCCGCCAACGATGTGTTGGCCAAGGCGCTGGCCAAAACACCCGACGAGCGCTTCTCAACGGCCGCGGAACTGACCAACGCGCTGGAAGATACGCTGCAAGGTCGATCGCCCTTACAGGCCACAGTGTTGGACGCGTCCGCGCCGGAGACTGAGGCGCGCACGAGCGCGGCACCGGCGCCGTCCACGCGCGGCGCAGCTGCTCCAGAATCCTTGCCCAGCTATGGCAGCGGGACCGCACAGGCACAACCCGCGGGTGCCCCTGAACCCAAAGCCGCAACCGGCGGCAACCGGCGTATCTTGATGGGCGTGGTCGGCCTGCTGGGCGTGCTCGCACTCTGTTGCGGCGGCTTCTTTATCTACAGCTTTCTCGTCAACGGTGAATCGCCCCTTGTCGACGCGGACGCCACAGCAACGGCGCAGGCGCTGGTGCTGGTCGGAGACGGCACACCTGCTGGCGTCACGCCGGAGAGCACAGAACCGCCAGACGTCACCGCCACGCCCGATCAGGCGGCGGCTGAAGCTGCGGCCCAGGGCGCCACGTCCACGGCCGAAGCACAAGAGGGCGCCATCGCCACGCGTGTGGCCGAGAGCACGGTCACGGCCGAAGCGCGCCTGACGCAGACGGCTGAAGCCTCCGCCCCCACGCGCGAAGTAGCACGGGTCATTCAGTTGGTCCTCGACGCCCAGAATAACGATCCGCTCTTCGGCCCGCAGAACGGTAGCCTGGAACACGTCTCGGACGGGTTCGTCAAAGCCTACTACGCCGAGCTCGACGTTCGCGACTTCGTGGTAGACGCCGTTTTCTTCAACCCCTACGCTGCCAGCCGCGGCGACTGGGACATCGGTTACTCGCTGCGCGAAGTAGAAATCAACGATCAGTTCCGAATTGCCGTTGAGTCTAACGGCGATTGGAGTCTGGCCGATCACCGTGGCGAAGATACAAACTACATCCATGAAGGCTTCCTCAACAATCTGAACACCGGCGAAGGTGAAGCCAACCGGCTGACGGTTTACATGAATGGTGACGTGGGCTACTTTTTCGTGAATGGGCAACATATCGCCGAGATCGACCTTTCCGCGCGAAATGAGTCGGGGGACGTTGGCGTGGCCACCAGCCTCTTCGCCGGCTACGAAATCGAGGGCGAGGCGACAGGCTTTGACGAGTTTACCGTCTGGCCCCTGCAGTAGCGACCATGGAACACCAGACGCTTGGCCGTTATGAAATAAAGCGGCTATTGGGGCGTGGCGGAATGGCCACGGTCTACCTGGCGCTCGATCCGCGTTTTCAACGCGAAGTCGCCGTCAAGGTCCTCCCCCGCGCCTATCTCAACGACCCTCTCTTTCGCGCGCGATTCCAGCGCGAAGCCCAAACCGTCGCTGCCCTAGAGCACCCCGCCATCGTCCCCGTGCACGATTTCGGCGAAGAAGATGGTCGGCTCTATCTCGTAATGGCCTACATGCCCGGCGGTTCGCTTGCCGACCGCTTGCAGGACGGCCCACTGTCGCCGCAGGCCGCCGCCCGCGTTCTGCGTCGCATCAGCGCCGGGCTCGATCAGGCCCATAAAATGGGCATCGTGCACCGCGATCTAAAGCCGGCAAACATTCTCTTCGACCGCTACGACAACGCCTACCTCTCCGACTTCGGCATCGTCAAGCTGGCACAATCGACGTCCGACTTGACTGGCGAGTCGGTCATCGGCACGCCCTCCTTCATGAGTCCCGAGCAGGCGCACGGCGACGAAGAGTTGGACGGGCGCAGCGACATTTACGCGCTGGGAGCCATTCTATACACCATGCTCTGCGGCAAGCCGCCCTACGACGCCGAAACCCCCATCGGCGTCCTCGTCAAACATATCAGCGAACCGGTTCCGCAGCTGGCTAAGACAACGCCGAACATGGCCCCCTTCGACGGTGTCGTGCAGAGGGCCATGGCCAAAGCGCCGCAAGATCGCTATGCCACAGCCAACGATCTGGTTCTCGATCTCGATCGCGTCGTCGGCGCCCAGGCTGCATCGCCCCAGGCCGCTGCAATCCCGCAGGCCGGCCCGCCCATAGCGGAAGAACCGGCCGATACAGATGGAGAATCAGAGGAGAGTCGCAGCCCCATTGCACGTTGGGTACTGGCTGCCGGCGCGCTCTTCGTCGTGGCCTGCATTGCCGGCCTGGTCTTTGGCGCCCTGTCACTGCCCTCTGTCTTCAGATCGCCGGGTGAGGGAACCGCAACGGCGACGGCAACAGAATCCGTTGTCGTCATTCCGGAACAGACGCCGGACACGCCGACGCCAGACCTATCCACAGCCACAGCAGAGACAGTTGAAATAGAAACGGAGCAGCCGGCGGTGGCGCCCGGCGCCCTGACGGCGACGCCGACGGCAACCGTCGAGCCGCCGACGGAAACGCCACAGACCCCGACGGCGACAGCAGAGCCGGAGCTGCAAAATGGGCCCATCGTCTTCGACTCCGAAGAGGACATCTTCATCATGAACGCCGACGGCTCTGGCATGCGCCGCCTGATGAACACGCCGGCCCGCGACGACGAAGCCGACGTCTCATCAGATGGGCGTTTTATCGCCTTTGAAACAGATAGCGGCGGCGAGCGGGTTATTATGATTGTGGACCTTAACGGGCGCTCTCCACGCGAGCTGGTTCCCGGCCGGCAGCCGGATTGGTCGCCTGACGACCGCTTTATCGCCTTCGAATCGGTCGGCTTCCCCCAGCAGATCTATATAGTCGAGATAGCCACCGGCGAAGTACGTCAGGTAACCGATACGTTGAGCCACAGTCGCGCGCCCTCCTGGTCGCCCGACGGCGAGCAGCTGGCTTTCATGACTGAAGTAGGCAGCAACTGGCAGCTGGCCATCGTGGACGTGAACAGCGGATTGCACCGCGAGATTACCACGGGTGCGCCGGACAAACGCTTTCCCGTGTGGTCGCCCGACGGCGAGCTGATTGCTTACAACACGTTGTCAAGTACCGGCGCCGTGGATCAGATCTGGGTCGTAGAACCGTCAGGCGAGAATGCGCGCCGGCTGACCGGCGAGGGACAAAACGGACGCCCGGCATGGTCTCCTGACGGGGAGTATCTACTGTTCAATTCCAATCGCGACGGCAGCTGGCAAGTCTTCCGCATGGATCGCGACGGCGACAACCAGATGCCACTGACGACGACGGGCGACGCCCAGCGCGCCGACTGGGGCAACGCCCGGCAATGACACGCACCGTCAAAATGATAAAGTGCAATGAATAAACGCGCCATCTGGACCATACTTTTCGCCATAATCGGCCTGGCGGGGTTGGCGGTAGGCATCTTTCTCGTGCAGTCCCTAGACTTTCTGCGCGGGGACGCGGCGGAGCCAACGCTGGCCCCCGTTGCCCAGCAGGTTGAAACGGCGACCGCGACGCGCAGCGCGCCCACTGCCACGGCGCCCCCACCGCCG
>CAYSMQ010000297.1:0-6388 GCA_964432035.1 uncultured Ardenticatenaceae bacterium | reverse complement strand
TGACCAATTCGCTTCAAATTCATCTACCTTGCGCCTATCGCGTAATAACTGCCAGGTCAACCGTCAACTCGTCGCTCACATCGCCGCCGTTTAACTCCTCCAGCGCCATTTCTACGGCGAGATGTCCCATCTCCTGCGGCTGTTGAGCGACCGTTGCCGTCAGGCGGCCCGCTTCGATTGCATTGACTGCTTCACTAATGGCATCGTAGCCTACAAAGACGATGTCCTGCGCCCGGCCGGCTTCTTCGGCAGCCTCAATGGCGCCTAAGACCATGGCATCGTTGTGCGCGAAGACCGCATCGAGGTTCTCGTGTTCTTCCAGGATTTCGCTGAAGACTTCCCGGGCACGGTCCCGGTCAAAATAGGCCACGCCGCGGGCAACAACATCCATGTTTTCATAGGCGCCCAGAACGCGACCGAATCCTGAACCACGGTCCTGCGCCGCGGAGGTACCCGGCGTGCCCATCAACTCTGCCACGCGACCCTCTTCCTGCAACTGTTCCACCACATACGCCGCCGCCATTTCTCCACCCGCGATGTCATTGGAGGCCACATGAGCGGCGACTTCTAGCGCCAGGAGCTCGGCTATCTGCTCTAATTGCGTCCTCGCCTCATTGTCCGCCTGTCGCATAACAAGCTCCACGTTGAGACGTCTGGCGCTCTCCACCGCGCCGGCATTCATGGATAAATGTAGCGGATCGCTAAGTGAAGAGAGCAGCAAACCGATGGTGAGACGGGGCGCTGGCGTCGGCTCCGGCGTTTCTTGTTGCGGCGGCGCGATGCTGGCTGCGCTACAGGCCACCGCCAACAGCGCCGCGATTGTGAGTGCCAGAAGGGCACAAAGACGGCTACTCATCGGCAACATCTTGTCACCACCCTCAAGTGCTGCCATTTTCTGCCCCATTATGATCTGCCTCACCTGTGTGCACGCTCGTCTGCGGTCGGAGACGTGGCGTTTCCAACTCGATAAGCGCGCTATTGACGGGCAAGACGCGACCCAGCTCCTGTACGGCCGCTTCCAGTACCTGTTCGATGCTGCTCGCGCTCTGAATGCGCTGGCTGATGGCGTTGACGCGCGCCGCTCGCTCGGCTCGCGTCCGGACCTGCGCCAGGAGCTGCGCGTTCTGCAAAGCGACAGCCACCTGCGCCGCGATTAGCTGCAAAAGGTCGGCGTCGCTGCTGTCCAGCTCTCCCAGAACATTGTGCTGCACGTCAAGAACACCCTGCACCGTATCGCCAAAGGCAATCGGCACGGCAATTTCTGTCTTCGTATCCGGCAGTAGGGGATTCGGTAGCCAGTCCGGCTCCCGGCGCACGTCTTCAACCGACGTCACCTCGTTGCGCGCTGCCGCGCGCCCTACCAATCCTTCTCCCGCCTTCAGGCGGTGCCCTCGCAACAGCATCGTGCGCCCCGCCTCACCTGTTCCACCGACCATGAGCAAATGGTTGCGCTCCACATCATACAGATAAATGTGGACGTGATAATAGTCGAACGCTTCCCGAATCTGGTCCACGACCTCCTGCGTCAGCGTCTTCTCGTCGAGAATTGTCGATAGCCGGCGGCTGACGCGCAAACCCGTCTCCAGCGCGCGCGTGCGTTCGGCGACCCGCTCCTCAAGGTTCTCATACAGGCGCTGCAGTTCCTCGGCCATGCTATTGAATGTGCGCGCCAATTGCCCTATTTCGTCCTCGCTAACTTCCGGCACGCGTCGCTCAAATTGACCCGCCGCCAGGTGAGCGGCGCTCTCTGTCAACTGCTCAACAGGCTGCGTCACGCTGTTGCTTATGCGGAAGACCAGCGCAATGGCCAGAATGAGTGTTAGGGCCAGAACGATTGTGGGATAAATGACCACCGCCTCTTCAGCTGCCGCAACCTGCGCCAGCGCCTCTTCTTCAAGGAACTGCACGCGCTGCAAGAGCGTGTCCACCGCCCCCAGCACTTGCTGCTGATCGCGGTTGAGCAGACCGACGCGAATCACCACACTGTGCCACTGCTCCGCTTCCGCCTGCCTGACCATGGTGTCCGCAATATTCGTGACGTTCGTTACCTGGAGGTTCACGTCCTCCAACGCCTCTAGCGTAGGCGCATCTTCAACGCCTCCGGTTTCAACCCCTTCGGTCATCACCAGCATCTCCTGCTGGCTGGCTCTTAGCGCCTCCAGACGCGCCGAGACCTCGCTGGAAAACGCCTCGGCATCCTCGTCCGGAAGCAGGCGCGTGACCGTCGCCAGAAGCTCGGTAGTCTCCTGGCGAATCTCCACTGCTGCGTCGACGTGAACGCGCGCTTCTTCCAGAGTTTGAACGGCACTGATCAACCGTCCCACCTGCACGACGACAATGCCGCCGGCAACAAGCAAAAGGAGAGCAAGCAGTGCATTTCCAAACAAGATGCGCCGCCGTAATGAGGTCTGCGGCCGCGGTCGCGGTATTCTTGCCATGAGCTCGTCGATTCGCGCTCGTGTCATGCCGCGTCCCCCTCAGACGTCCCTTCCGCCGCCAGAATACGCGCGCTTGTGGGCGAGCCGTTCAGCGCCCAACCCAACTCGCGGACGGCTACCTGCAGGGCCTCATCCATGTTCGCCGTGTCCTGGATCTTTTGCGTGATCGTGTTCAAGCGCCGCTCACGCTCCACGCGCCGTTGCACCTGAGCGTAAAGTTGTGAATTCTCGAGCGCCACCGCAATCTGGTCGGCGATCGTTTGCAACACCTCAGCGTCCTCCTGGCCCAGTCCATCTACCCTGTCGTGCTGCACGTCGAGGACGCCCAACACCCTGTCGCCACGGTGAATAGGCACGGCGACCTCTGCGCGCGTCTCCGGCAACAATGGATTCGGCGCCCACTGACTATTTTTGCTGACGTCGGGCACGACGACGGCTAGATTGGACTCCGCGGCGCGGCCCACAAGTCCCTTGCCCAGCGGCAGGTAGTGTCCGTCTCGCAACATTTCGGCCCCGGCCTCGCCGGAACCGGCGCTAATGACCAGACGCTGCCGTTCTTCGTCGAGCAAGTAGACATGTACGTGATAATATTCCAGCGTACTGCTAATGAGTTCGACGACAGACGACACGAGCTCCTGGCGGTCTAGAATAGCTGATACGCGGCGGATGATGTGCACGATCAACTCCAACTGCGTCGCGCGAGCGCGCAGCGACTCGTTGGCGCGCTCCAATTCCACCGTCTGTACCTTGACGGATTGGGTCAGATCGTCATTTAGCTGCTCCATAGCCCGCTGGCGCGCTCCGATGAGCGCGCCGGCCCCACCCAGCACCACGGGCGCGCAGTAGATGATCCAGAGCAACGGTTGCGTGACCTGCACGAACAACGCGCTGAATGGGTGCAAGGGCAAATCTTGCACCATTATGTCTATGATTGTTGCAGCGATTGGAAAAATGAAGCCAAAGAGCGCGCCATAAATAGTATAGCGAGCGACCGTTGACGTCGGTTTAAATTTCATATGGTCTCCTGCAGCCTTGCCACAGGATATATGTTACCGCGCCAATGCAGGTCCTGATAGGTGAAATAGGTCCTAGACGGCGCCCCGCTTGCGCTCCAAAAGGACGCGAATTAGCTCGTTTACCAGCTGTGGGTTGGCCTTACCGCGCGTTTCGCGCATCACCTGGCCCACAAACCAGCCGCGCAGCTGCTCCTTACCCTCAAGATAGGCCTGCACCTGCGCTTCGTTCTCTGCCAGCACGCCCTGCACCACGCGCTTCAACGCTTCCTCATCCGAGATTTGTGCCAGCCCTTGCTCCTCGACGATGGTCTGCGGCTCCTTGCCGCTGGCGAACATCTCTGCCAGGACCTCTTTGGCGGTGCTGTGACTGATGGTCTGGTCATCAACCAGCGCCAGGAGGGCCACCAGAGACGCCGGCGTCACCCGCATGCCCTCGATATTTTGCTCCGACTCATTTATGAGGGCGAACAGGTTGTTAATCAACCAGTTGGCCACCGCCTTTGGCTCGCCGCCGGCTTGCAGTGCCGCTTCGAACCACTCGGCGACCGGCCTGTCCTCCGTCAGCACGCCCGCGTCGTATGCCGAAAGGCCAAACTCCCGTTCATAACGCTCGGCCTTGACGTGCGGCAGCTCCGGCAACGCCCGCCGTACGCTTTCAATCCAGGCCTCCTCAACGCGCAGTGGTGGCAAATCCGGTTCGGGGAAATAGCGATAATCTTCCGCTTCCTCTTTCACCCGTTGCGTGAACGTCTCCCGCCGCTCTTCGTGCCAGCCGCGCGTCTCCTGTACCACGGCTTCCCCACCGCGTAGCACGGCCTCCTGGCGCTCCAGCTCGTATGCGGTCGCCGCCGCCAACGCCCGGAAGCTGTTCAGATTCTTCACTTCCGTACGCGTTCCGAACTCATCGCTACCCCTGGGACGCACGCTAATATTGGGCTCCACACGTAGCACGCCCTTCTCCAGGTCGCCGGAATTGACCTCCAGATAACGCAGTATTTGCCGCAAACGCAGGGCATAGGCGTGAACCTCGTCGGCCGAATGCAGCTCCGGTTCGGAGACGATTTCTAACAGGGGCACACCGGAACGATTATAGTCCACGAGGGATCCTTCGCCGTTGAGGTGCGTCAGCTTGCCCGTGTCTTCTTCCATGTGTACGCGACGGATGCCCACGCGACGGTGGGTCCCGTCCGGAAGCGAAATCTCAAGCCAGCCGTGGCGCGCCAACGGCAGCTCGTATTGGCTAATCTGGTATCCCTTGGGCAGATCTGGATAGAAATAATTCTTGCGCGCGAAGACGTTGTCCGTTTGTATTTCACAGTTGAGCGCCAGGGCCACACGCATGGCAAACTCGATTGCGCGCCGGTTAATGACCGGCAACATGCCCGGCATGCCCAGACAAACAGGGCACACGGCCGTGTTTGGCGACGCCTCCACGCTGTCGACGACGCGACAGCCACAAAACATTTTGGACTCAGTTAATAACTCGGCGTGAACTTCCAGGCCGATAACGCCTTCGTACTCAGTCATACGCTTGACCTCATCCGTGTCGTCGCATAAAGCGTTCCAGGCGATTCAGTGCTTCCTCAACTTCCTCGTAGGCCGTGGCGTAGGACGCGCGCACAAAGCCGGCGCCGCTGGCGCCAAAAGCGTCACCGGGCACCATGGCCACTTCTTCTTCTTCCAGGAGTCGCATGGCGAAATCGTCGCTGCTCATGCCGCTGCGCGCAATCGAAGGAAAGGCGTAGAAGGCGCCACGCGGTTCGAAACAATCCATGCCCAGGGTATTAAAGCCGTCCACGATTAGTCGTCGCCGCCGGTCATACTCCCGGCGCATGCGCTCCACGTGTTCCAGCCCCTGCTCCAGCGCAACCACCGCCGCCGCCTGCGCCGTCGTGGGCGCGGACATGATCGTGTACTGGTGAACTTTGCGCATCGCTGCCAGCAGCTCGGGCGGCGCGCAAGTATAGCCGATGCGCCAGCCCGTCATCGCATAATCCTTGCTAAAACCGCCCAGCAATATCGTGCGCTCGCGCATGCCGGGCAAAGAAGGCACACAGACGTGTTCAATGTCATAAACAAGCTGATCGTAGATTTCGTCTGAAATGAGCAGCAAGTCATTCTCCTCCGCTAGCGCGGCGATTTGCTCCAAAACGTCGCGCGTCATAACCGCGCCGGTAGGATTATTGGGATAGCCTAGCAGAATGGCTTTGGTCTGATCGGTCACCGCGGCGGCAATCGTATCCGCCGTCACCTGGAAATCATCCTCCACATGCGTGGGCACCATGACCGGCTCGCCGCCCGCGAAGGTTACCTCTGGCGCGTAGGAGACAAAGCACGGCTCGGGAATGATCACCTCGTCTCCAGGATCGAGCACCGCCGTCATCGCCAGATAGAGGGCTTCGCTGACGCCCACCGTAATCAGAATCTCATCTTCGGGGTTATAGCTGACGCCATAAAGGCGCGACAGATGCTTACTCAGCGCCCTGCGCAGCTCAATCGTGCCGCTGTTCGACGTATACTGCGTTTCGCCGCGCCGCAGCGACTCGATACCCGCCTGCAAAATCGGCTGCGGGGTCACAAAATCGGGCTCTCCGATTCCCAGCGATATCACATCCTTCATGGTTGCGGCAATGTCAAAGAACTTACGAATGCCCGACGGCGCCGTCTGCGCCACACGCCGGGAAATAAACTTCTCCATGATTAGCACCTCACTTCCAAAAGCGCCTGAACGGTAACCAGAAAATGGCTCCCAGACTCATTTACCCGATCTCTAAAGTCGAATTGTCGCCCACAAACAGCGCCTTGCGCTTTCCGCGCACCTGGCACGTTTCGCCTACCAGCGCCCCCTCAAGGACGCAATTTTCCACTCGGGCATCGCGATCAATAATGCTATTTTGCACCACCGAGTTGGTGACGCTGGCGCCCGCTTCTACG
>CAYSMQ010000296.1:0-6388 GCA_964432035.1 uncultured Ardenticatenaceae bacterium | reverse complement strand
CGTGTAAGCGCGAGCGTCGATGTCACCCTGTTCGATCCCATGGGCCAAAATGCTGAGGCCGGCGGTCACGCTGCCAAAGGTATCTACACTATGAACGCGGTCGGCGCCGAATTTTTGCCCCAGCATCTGCTGGAATAGAGGAATCTCGGCCGAACCGCCGGTGCGTATGACGGCGTCTACCTGTTCGGGGCGCAGACCGGCGGCGCTCAACGTCTGGTCCAACTCGCGCTCGATGCGCAGGTATTCGGGTCGGATGATGTTTTCGAAATCGCGCCGGGTGACAAGCTCCATGACGTCGAAGTCGGGCCCGCTGAGCCGGATCATGCCTCCAAAGCGCTCGGAGAGATCGCGCTTCGTGCGCTCCACGACGTCGAACATCTGCAATCCGTAATTGCCGGACACCAGGCTGTTGAGGGCGCGAATTTCGCGCGGGCGCTGGGCCGTCTGTTCGATGCGCTGCAGCATGCGCTTGTTGTCCGGCGATTGTAGTTCCAGGATCGTCTGCCAATTGGAGAAGGTGTCGTAGATCCACTTGGGAATGGGCAGCGTTTTGTCGCCATAGTGGCTGCCTTCCCCGAAGTGGCGCGGCAGGCGGTTGCGCACGAGTTTCTGGTCGAATACGTCGCCGGCAATCGGCACGCCGCCGGTAGCCAGCACCCGGCGCTTGCCGTCTCCCAGACGCATGAGGGTAAGGTCCAGGGTGCCGCCGCCGAAGTCAAAGACGAGGATGTTTTGTGGGCCAGAGGCAAGGCTAGCGTAGTGGTAGGCGGCGGCGACCGGCTCGCGCTGCAGGTAGACCGTCTCATATCCGGCCTGGAAGGCTCCGCGCAGGAGGCGTTCTTGGGCCAGATTGTCGTGTTCCTCGTCGTCGGCAAAGTGCACGGGCCGGCCCAGCACGACCTCCGTTATTTTTTGGCCCAGGATCTCCTCGGCCCGCCGCCGCATGATATACAGGTATAGGGCCACGAGCGATTCCAGTGGGTAAAAGAACTGTCCGATGACGGTGCCCGTGTACTCCTGATCGCGCAGGTTCGTTTTGAAGGAGAGAAAGAGGCGCCCGGGCGACATGACATCGACCCACACGTAGGCGTCTTGCACGAAGTAAACGAGGTCGGCAATGACTTCGATTTCGCCGACCCACACTTTCTGCAATTTAACGGAACGACCAACGTTGTGTTCAAAGTAACGGTTGACGGCCTGGCGCCCGATAAAAACGTCTTGCTGGTTGGTGATGTAGAGCGCCGTTCGTGCAATGCGCGGGTTTTCGTTGGCGGGGTCTAGCGGCAGCCGTCGTAGCTCTTGTCCATTATAGATGGCCATCCCGGAGTTCGTCGTGCCGAAGTCCATGCCCACGATCATGAGTCCTCTCCTTGATCTTTCTTTCTCTATGCGGCTCTTTTGGTGACGCCCAATCAGTGGCGGAGAACGATGTTGAACCGGCCCCACGGCAAACTAGCGAGTCTACCAGTTTGCCGTATTTCGTCAACTTTCGATAGACTATGTTGACAAAGCGCCTGGCGACGGCGATTCCAGTGAAGCGCGACGATTCGAGACAGGAGACGTGGATTGATGAGCAACCGGCGCGTGTGGCGATGCGACCGATGTGGATTCGAGATGGTGGAACGGCACTGCAAAGTTATCTGCCCCAACTGCGGCGCGCGCTGGGATTGCTCGGACGTCACTATCTGGGTAGGCGATGGGCGCAATCCCTACACGGCGCGACCCTATCAAGTGGTAGAGCACCCTACCCTGAGTCGACAGTGGCCTCAGGCACCCACTGCGGACGAGCTAGCGTCTGATGCCCTGGACGCCTGGTTGCTCTGGGAAGAGGAAGAGCTCAGAGGTTACGCCGCCATATTTCCCACGCCTGGACTGCCCGGCGTCGGCGAACTGCACGGCGAGGTACAAGCCGAAGCCTGCCGGCGCGGCGCTGCGGCGCAGTTGCTGGATGCCCTCGTGGAGGGCGCTGAAGCTGATGCCGTGCAGACGTTGGCTTACGCCGTGAACTCGCTGGATAGTCGGGAGGCGCTCGTACTGCAAGAATACGGATTTCAGGTTGGGCATGAGGAGTGGCAGATGGCGGGCGTTGTGCCCCCCGCAGAGGGCAAAGCGCCGCTGCCACGGGGCTATGACGTGCGCACGTTGCCACGCGCGCAAGCCATCGAACTATTTTTGGAGCTTTACGACGAGAGCTTTGCGCCGACGGCCTGGTACCAGCCTTATAGCTATGAAGAGGTCCACGGCGAATTGCGCAGCGCTCGCGATCTACTTTTTCTGTTCCACGGAGGTGATCCAGTGGGTTTTGCGTGGTTGCGCGAGCGCGGGGAAGAAGGCGAAATCGAGCCCATGGGCATCATTCCCGGGGAACAGGGACACGGCGCGGGACGCGCTATGCTCAATTTGGCGCTGCAACGGTTGCGGCAACGGGGCCGCCGGCGCGTGCGCATCGGCGCCTGGCGGCGGAATGAAGCGGCCATCCACCTGTATGAAAGCGCCGGTCTGCGGCGAGTGGCGCGACGGTATTATCTGGTGTACAAAATTTCGAGGTGAACTAAACCAGCTCCTCACGCCTGTTACGATACAGATTGGGATCCACCACGCCGACCATACGCTCCACGTCTAGATCTTTCCCCAGAAATTCGATAACGCGTTCGGCGGCGGTCTGCGGATCTTGCAGCGCGTCACTGTAGTGCACATATAGGACGTCCACGTTTTCCTGCTGCGCCATCTGCTGCTCGACGGCTCGCAGGTGCTTGGCGAACAACTCGGCCATGCGCTCGTCGTCCATGCTTTCGGCGTCTTCGCCACGGCGCACGAGCATCTTGCGCTGCGAGGCTAAAATCTCGGGCATGTGGCTCTGCATAAAGATGATCTTGTAATGGTAATCGTCGGGCAGATGGGTCAGGAGCGCCGAAATCACTTTGACGACCTTGCCCTCGGCCTGTGGCAACCATTCCGTGTCGCCTTTGTCCATCTTCTTGACACGCTCGAACTCGTAATAGCCCTTGGGATTATCCTTGTCTGCGCTTCGGATCTCGTCCGTCAAGGGCGGGATGCCGCCTGCTTCCAGCATCTTCATCATCATGGAGGTGCCAGAACGAGGAAGGCCCGAAACGACCACAATCTCTTTCTTGTCATTTCCCTGAAATAGTTTACGTAAGAAGCCCATTTAAGATTCCTCAATCCATTCCATACGCGCGCCGAGCGCGTTCATTGTCTGCACAAACCCTGGAAAACTGTCCGAAATACAACCGGCCCCGGCAATTGTCGTGGGACCATCGGCGAGAAGAGCGGCAATTGCCAGCGCCATGCCCAGGCGGTGGTCGCCGTGGCTGTCGACTGTTGCGCCATGCGGCCGTAACGGTCCCTCGATGATAAAGCCATCTTCTCGTTCTGTCACGGGCACGTTCATACGCCGCAATTCCGTGGCGAGCCGTTCGATGCGGTCCACTTCTTTTACGCGCAGCTCGGCGGCGTCGCGCAGGACGCTATGACCGGCTGCCTGCGTGGCGGCTACGGCCCAGATGGGGAACTCGTCAATGGCGCGCACGACCAGATCGCCGCCAACCTCAGCGCCGTGCAGCTCGCCGAAAGACGCGGTGAGATCGGCGATAGGTTCTCCCCCACTGGCGCGCCGCTTGCCGATGCCGATGTTCGCGCCCATGGCGCCCAGTAGGCTCAACAGCCCGGTGCGCGTCTCGTTGATACCCACGTTTTGTATGTCAACGCGCGAATGGGGCACGGCGGCGGCAGCAACGAGCACAAAGGCCGCAGACGAGATATCGCCGGGCACGGTGATATCGAGCGGCTGCAAAGGCTGACCGGCAACTGGCGGCTGCAAGGTGATGTAATCACCGTCGGTCTGCACGGTGACGCCCATGACCTGCAGCATACGTTCCGTGTGGTCCCGCGCCGGGCCAGGTTCGCGCACGCGCGTCTCGCCGGCAGCGTAGAGACCCGCAAGCAAAATGGCGCTCTTGACTTGGGCGCTGGCGACGGGCATTTCGTATTCGATGCCGGTCAGGGAAGAGGGTGTGATGCGCAGCGGCGCACAGCCATCCTGGGCTTCGATCTGAGCGCCCATGTGGCGTAAAGGCGCTGCGATGCGCTGCATGGGCCGCTTGCGCAACTGCTCGCTACCGTCGAGAATGCTAGGGAAGCGCTGTCCGGCCAAAATGCCCGCCAAGAGGCGCATGCACGTTCCGGCGTTGCGGCAATCCAGGGCCGTTTCGGGCGCCCGTAGGCCATGAAGTCCGCGACCCGTGATTTGCAGGTTCCAGGCCTGGTCGCTGTGCCGCTGCGCGACGATGTCTACGCCCAGGGCACGCATGGCTGCCAACGTGGCCTGCGTGTCTCCGGCAGGGAGCCAGCGCCGCACCTCGCTCTGACCCTGCGCTAGAGAGGCCAGCATCACGGCGCGGTGGCTGATCGATTTGTCGCCGGGGACTGTAATTTGGCCTCTTAGGGGCACGTGTTGCGGGTGAACGCGTAGAGCGCGCATATCAGGCGTCTTCCAGGCGCGAAACAGGCGGCCGTCCATTTAGCTCAGCCTGTTCCAGCGCGTGGTGAATGAGGAGGTGGTTGTGTCGTCGTAAGAAATCGTCGAGGGAGGCGTCGGGGTTTTCCTCGGCGTCGGCGGCGCGGGCATCGTCCAGCTTCTGGCGTAAATCGGCGATTTCGTCCTGAGGTAGATAGGCCGCGCCGCCGCTAAGTTCCAGATGGTCCTGTACAGGCAATACGCGAGCCAGGATCAGGTCGCCGCGCTCCACGTTACCACGCCCACCGGGCTCGTAAACTTCCAACTCGTCGCCGCTGAGGAATGATTTCAGGAAAAGCGTCTGGCCCTGGTAATCGATTAACTCGTAGGCGCCCGAGGGGCCGGCGTCCAGCCACTGTTGCACAACATGCTGCTGCACGGAGGATAGATCGTCCCAACGCTCGCGCTGATAAGTTTCAATCAGGCGCTCGCCTTCTTCGTCGCCGGAGAAGTCGAAGACAAACCAGTCCACGAAGCGTTGCGCCTCATTGTCGCTCATCTCTTCCGCCGTTTCTATGGTGTAGTAGCCGTTCCAGTATTGCTCCAGGGCCTGGGCAAAAGCGGGCGCAAAGCGCTCATCCTGGGCAAAATCGACAAGGTCCTGGCGCAGAAAGCGCACGGCGGTCAGCGCCTCACGCCGCTCTTGCTCCAGCTCGCGGTCGGCTTGCATGTGGCACTTTTTATACTTTAGGCCACTGCCGCAGTAGCAGGGGTCGTTGCGACGGGGTTTGGCGTGGGCCATGGGCTTCTGTTCCTTTGAGAGGTTGGAGACTGGAGATTAGAGATTGGAGATTGAGCTGGTCTCCAGTAAACCAATCTCTAATTAACCAATCTCCAATCTCTCCAACACATTTACCAATTCACTCAGCTTGGTTATCGTATAATCCGGTACGTGTTCATTTACCGCGCGGTCCAGGTGTGGCGGATCGATGAGGACGCTGATCATGCCGGCTTCGTTGGCGCCGGCGATGTCGTTTTGGGGCCGGTCGCCGACGAAGACGGCGCGGTCGGAGGTGACTTCCAAACGCTCCAGCAATTGATGGTAAATTGCGGGGTGCGGCTTCATGTAGCCGGCGTCTCCAGACGTCGTGCGCGCGTCAAAGACGTCAATTAGATTATAGTGGCGCAACTCGACGTCGCGCATCCACATGGGCAGGAAGGAGTTGGTGATCAAGCCCAACTTGTAGCCACGATCGCGCAGGGTGGCGAGGACTTCAAGCGTGTCTTCGTAAAGCTCCACACCGGGCATGGGGCCCCAGTCGTATACACGCATGACTTCATCCATGTCTATTTGCGCTTCGTCAACCTCGCAGATACGCAGTGTGCGGCTCAACGCCGAACCAAAATAGGCGCCTTTCCACTCTTCTCGCGCCTCGTCCCACTCGCGTTCTATCTCCTCACGCATGCAGCGATAGAACTCCTCGCGTTCCGGTAAAGAATGACCGGCAGCCGTAAGATGAGCGTGCACGTTGTCGGTCATAGGACGAGTGAACTCTTCCCAACTCAATTCCGGTTGCGACCAGTCAATCAAAGTATCGTCCAGGTCAAAAATGACGGCCTGAATTCTTTTATTTTCTCGAGACATATTCCTCGCTTTATGAACGCTGCGCTGCCACGCGATCGAGCAGCAGAATCGCTGTCAGACCTGCCAGGGCCAGCGCTAGAGCCAGTACAAATTCGGTAATTTCGCCATTCGTGGTCAGTGACGGCAGCACGTCGGCCTGCTCGATAACGACGCGCTGTCCGGCGCTGTCGAGTATGAACTCTCCATTGACATCCTGCAGCCAGCCTACATCTTCCTTCCAGGGCCAGACCTTGCGCAGGCTCCCGATCATAAATCCGGTCAGGATC
>CAYSMQ010000295.1:0-6402 GCA_964432035.1 uncultured Ardenticatenaceae bacterium | reverse complement strand
GCGGGCGTGGGAGGCCTTGCGTGAGAAGACATCCGATGTCTCCAACCTAGCGGCAGCTAGGCGAAATCCGGATTTCTGTAGTTTGCCCACCCTCAGCGAGGTACCTGCCATCGCCGCTGCCGGTCGCCGCGCGCTGGAGGAGTTGCGTTCTGCACTAAACGAAGCGGGGGATGCGCCGGCCGTTGAGAAGGCGCTGGCCTGGGTAGACGACCTTGACGAACGCCTGGAATCGGGGCGCTGGATGGCGCAAAGTCTCCTCGCCGGGTGCATGGAAATGAAGCAGCAGGCAGAGACGCTCGTGCGCGAGATGGATTTCAAATTCCTCTTCCACCCGCAGCGGCAGGTTTTCCACATCGGCTATAACCTAGACGCCGGCCGCTTAGATGATAACTACTACGACTTGCTGGCCTCGGAGGCGCGCATTGCCAGCCTTGTGGCCATCGCCAAGAACGACGTCCCCTTCAGCCATTGGCTACACCTCTCGCGACCCGTAACCAGCGTACAGGCAAGCCGCCGCACGCTGCTCTCGTGGAGCGGTACCATGTTCGAATATCTCATGCCGCCGCTGCTCCTACGCAGCTACGACGGGACACTCCTCAACAGCAGCGCGCGGCACGCCGTCGAGCACCAGATTGTCTATGGCAATGAACGGGATACACCCTGGGGCATCTCCGAATCCGGCTTCTACACTTTCGACGCGGCCATGAACTACCAGTATCGGGCTTTTGGCGTGCCTGGACTGGGGTATAAACGTGGGTTGGGCGAAGATCTTGTTGTGAGCCCTTATAGCTCCGTATTGGCTCTACCCTTCAAGCCCGAAGCCGTCCTGGCCAATTTAGATCGGCTCGACGCGCTGGGCCTGAAGGGCCGTTACGGTTACTTCGAAGCCGTCGATTTTACGGAGTCTCGCCTCAGTTTGAGCCAGCGGGCGCGCAGCCCGATAGGCGCTGCCCTCGTCCGCTCCTACATGGCCCATCACCAGGGCATGATCTTGCTGGCGCTCGAGAACTTCCTGCATAAGGGAAAGATGATTGAACGCTTTCACGCCGATGCCCGCATTCAGAGCGTCGAACTGCTGCTCCAGGAACAGATCCCTTATGGCGCGCCCCTGGAGACCGCGCAAGCCGATGAGGCCCATTCTGCGAACGGTATGGCGGGGCCTGAGCGTGTCCGGGTGCCCACCCACGAGTGGCGCGTTCCGACACAGACGCCCATGCCTTCCGTGCACCACCTGTCTAACGGTAGCTACAACGTGCTGTTCACCAATTCGGGCGGCGGTTATAGTCGCTGGCAGGACGCTGCTTCGCAAACAACAGACATCGCCCTGACCCGCTGGCGCCCGGATACCACGCTCGACAACTGGGGCCAGTGGTTGTACATCGAGGATCAGGATAGCGGCGCTCTTTGGTCTGCGTCCCGGCAGCCGGTGGCTGCGCTTGGCAGTTCGTCCGAAGTGCATGGCGGCAGCCCCGGAGCCACCGGCGAGGCAAACATCGAACTATCCTACTACCCGCACAAAGTGCAGTGGCGGCGACGCGACCACGATATTACCCTGCACGCCGAGGTCTTTGTGGCGCCCGACGACGATGTGGAGGTGCGGCGCTACCGCCTGACCAACGATAGCGACCGCCGTCGTCGCCTGCGGCTCACTAGCTATTCAGAAGTGGTTCTCACCGACCAGGCTACGGATCAGCGCCACCAAGCATTTGCCAAGCTCTTTGTCGAGAGCGAGTATCTTGCTGGCCACGATGCCTTGCTATTCCGCCGCCGGCCCCGGGCGCACGATGAAGAGCCCGTATTCCTGGCCCATATGACGCTGGAAGATGGCGACGAACAATCGGCGGTGGGTTACGAGACCGACCGCATGCGCTTTCTGGGCCGCAACGGGAGCCCGTCCCGGCCGGCAAGTATAGGGGAAGGAAGAAGACAGAAGGAAGAAGGAAGAGATCTTCCTTCTTCAATCTCCAATCTTTCTTCTTCCCTCGACCCCATCGCCTCCCTTAGCCGTAACGTGACCCTTGAGCCCTATAGCACCGTGGAGGTGGCCTTTATCACGATGGCAGCTTCGTCGCGGGAGCAGATCGAGCAGTTGCTGGAGCGCTACCGGTCCTGGTCGATGCTCAATCGCGCCGCAGAGCTGAGCCGTTCGCGCGCCGAGCATGAGCTGCAACGGCTGGAACTGGGCAGCCCGATGTTGCGGCTGGCACAACAATTGCTCAGTTTGCTGCTCTATCCTCACTCCGCCCGCCGCGCCGATTCCAGCGCTCTCGCCGCCAACCGCAAAGGGCAACCCGGGCTGTGGGCTTATGGCATCTCGGGCGACTATCCCATTTTGCTACTGGTGATGCATGATGAATCCGAAACTGAGATATTGCAAGAACTGTTGCGCATCCACGGTTACTGGTACAGTCGCGGTCTTCGGATAGACCTGGTCATCCTTAACGAGCAGGTCGCCAACTACGGGCAGACGTTACAGGGCTACATCCACCGCAGCGTGCGTCGTGCCGGCGCCGAAGACCGCCTGCAAAGAAGGGGCGGCGTCTTCATCATCAGCCGCGACCAAACCGGTGAAGAGGAATTTCACTTGTTACAGGCCGCGGCTCGCGTTCGCCTTGAGGGCTCGCGAGGCAGCCTCGAAGAGCAGCTAGAAGGAATCTATGAGCAGCCGGCGCGGCTGCCGGCGCTGCAGCCGACGAGGACAAAGGACAGAGGCCAGAAGGAAGAAGGAAGAATTCTTCCTTCTTCCTTCCAAGGAACCTTTGGTTCCCGTGTTCCTTCTCTGTTCTATAACGGTTTTGGGGGGTTTAGTCCTGGCGGAGAGGGAGAGCCGGCGGGTAAGGAGTATGTTATTGATTTGCAGCCGGGACAGTCCACGCCTGCGCCCTGGATCAACGTCATCGCCAATCCCGATTTTGGCTTTATCGTCTCCGAAAGCGGCGGCGGCTTCACCTGGTCGCTCAATAGCGGTGAGAATCGTCTGACGACCTGGCGCAATGATCCCGTCGCCGATCGACCGGCCGAGGCCATCTACCTGCGCGACGAAGAAACGGCCGAAGTTTGGTCGCCCACGCCGCAGCCGGCGCCGGCCGAGGCGCCTTACCGCGTGCGCCATGGGGCGGGCTACACCGTTTTTGAGCATCGTAGCCACGAGCTGGAGCAGGCGTTGACAATGTTTGTGAAGGTCGACGGGAAGACATCCGATTTCTCTAACCCAGCGGCAGCTAGGCGAAATCAGGATGCCTCCTCGGCTCCGATCAAGATCATCCGCCTGCGCCTGAAGAACCTCTCATCGCGCCAAAGGCGGCTGACCGCTACTTACTACGCGGAGTGGGTGCTGGGAACGGCGCGGGCCACGACCCAACAGTATCTCATTCCCGAATACGTTGGCGAATGTAACGCTCTGCTGGTGCGCAATCCCTATAATGTTGAGTTCGGCGAGCGCGTGGCCTTCCTCGCTACCAACCGCGAGCCACACGGCGTGACGGCCAACCGCACCGAATTTCTGGGTCGGCTTGGTTCGCTGCAGCGTCCTGCAGCCCTGCAGCGCATCGGCCTGGAAAATGCCGTTAACGCCGGACTCGATACCTGCGGCGCCATGCAGCTACACGTTGATCTGGCGCCGGGAGAAACAGAGACGATCACCTTCTTGTTGGGGCAGGGCGACGATCGGGACCATGCGCTGCAACTGTTAGGTCGCTTCCAGACCGCCGGTGCGGTCGACGCCGCCTGGAAGCAGGTCCACGAACATTGGGACCATATTCTCGGCGCCGTCCAGGTCGATACGCCCGACGAGGCCATGAATCTCATGCTCAATCGCTGGCTCCTCTACCAGGCGCTCTCCTGCCGCATCTGGGGGCGCAGCGCCCTCTACCAGTCTAGCGGCGCCTACGGCTTCCGCGATCAGCTTCAGGACGTGATGGCCCTCATGCATAGTTGTCAAGCGCAGCCTATTGCCCGGGAGCACATCTTGCGCGCCGCGAGACACCAGTTCGAGGAAGGCGACGTTCTGCACTGGTGGCACCCACCGTCGGGGCGCGGCGTGCGCACGCGCATCAGCGACGACCTCTTGTGGCTGCCCTTTGTGACCGCCCACTATGTGGAGTCCACCGGCGACGCGTCCATCCTTGAGGAGAAGATGCCTTTTCTCAAAGGCAGCTTGCTCTCCGAGGGGGAAGAGGAGCGATACGGACACTTTAGCGCCACTGCCGAATCGTTCACGCTCTTCGAACATTGTGTGCGCGCCCTCTACAAGGGCATGACGCGCGGCCGCCACGGATTGCCCCTCATAGGCGCCGGCGATTGGAATGACGGCATGAACCGTGTGGGCATCGAAGGGGAGGGCGAGAGCGTGTGGTTGGGCTGGTTCCTTTGTGACACCCTGCAACGCTTTGCCGGCCTATGTGAACGGCTGGGCAAGGATGAATACGCCGCCTCCTTCCGCGAGCGATCCGCCGAATACCGGGAGGCCCTGGAAGAGGCGGGTTGGGATGGCCAATGGTACCGGCGCGCCTATTACGACGACGGCACGCCCCTGGGCTCGCGCCAGAATGTGGAGTGCCAGATTGACGCTATCGCCCAATCCTGGAGTGTTCTCTCTGCGAGCAAGACGACCGCCGGCGACCGCCAGCGACAGGCCATGAGCGCCGTGGAACAACAGCTCATTGATTACCAGAACCGTTTGCTTCTCCTTTTCAGGCCACCGTTTGACAAGACAGAGAAGGATCCCGGCTACATCAAGGGCTACCCGCCGGGCATCCGCGAGAACGGCGGGCAGTATACCCACGCCGCCATCTGGACCGCCTGGGCCTTTGCCAGGGCCAGCAAGCTGGCTCGACGACAGGGTCAGAAGGCGGAGGAACTGTTCCGCCTGCTCAATCCCATCTATCACGCCGACACGCGCCAGGCGGCCCTCACCTACCGCGTCGAGCCTTACGTTATCGCCGCCGACGTATACGGCGCGCCGCCCCACACCGGTCGTGGCGGCTGGACCTGGTACACTGGCTCCAGCGGTTGGATGTACCGTCTCGGTCTCGAAGCCATCCTTGGCCTGCAGCGCCAGGGGGACGCTCTGCACATAGACCCTGCTATTCCCCCGGACTGGCCTTCTTACCGCCTCACCTATCGCTTCGGCGATGCCACCTACCACATTGAAGTCGTCGACGACGGGCAAGAGCGCGAGCGGGCACTGGTCATCCTGGACGGGGAGCGCCTGCAAGACGACCGCATTCCGTTGCAAAAAGATGGACGCCAACATCAAGTGCAGGTACGGTTGTCGCGACGAGATCCTGGCTTATCTGAAGCAAAGAGTGAGGAGCAAGCCAATGATTCCTAGAATACCATTCGGACGAACAGGTCACATGAGCAGCCGCACCCTATTTGGCGCTGCTGCACTCAGTTCGGTCACCCAGAACGAAGCAGACCGCACCATGGCGCTGCTAATTAAGCATGGCGTTAACCACATCGATACCGCCGCCAGTTATGGCGACGCCGAACTACGCCTCGGGCCATGGCTGGAACGCGAGCGCGACCGTTTCTTTCTGGCGACCAAGACCGGCGAGCGCCGCTATGAACCGGCCCTCGCCGAAATCCGCCGCTCGCTGGAGCGCCTGCGCGTCGAGCAAGTCGATCTTATCCAGCTACACAACCTGGTCGACGAAAAGGAATGGGAACTAGCCATGGGCCCTGGCGGCGCGTTGGAGGCGGCAGTAGCAGCCCGAAAGCAGGGATTGGTGCGCTTCATCGGCGTCACCGGGCACGGCACCGAAGTGGCAACCATGCACCTGCGCAGCCTAGAAGCGTTCGATTTCGACGCTGTGCTATTGCCCTACAGCTACAGCATGATGCAGAATCCTCAGTATGCCGGAGAGTTCGAAGCGCTAATGGACGTTTGCCGCCAACGGAACGTCGCCGTGCAGACCATCAAAGCCGCCGTTCACCGACCGTACCATGACCACGAACGCACGCACGCCACCTGGTATAAACCCCTTTTGGACCAGCAGGCCATCGACCGCGAGGTGCACTGGGTGCTCGGCCGACCTGGGGTATTTCTCAACACCGTGGGAGATATCACAATTTTGCCCATGGTCCTCGACGCCGCAGAACGCTTTCGGCAACGTCCCACGGACGAAGAGATGCAATCCGCACACGAGCGACTGGGGATTGAGCCCTTATTTGCCGCCGAGCACGGCTAAAATCTGCCGCATCGCCGCTCGACCGAGAAATTCCACAACAACCCCTGTCGATGTAAAGCGACAAAATCCCCTTGACGACACTTGTACTTCTATGTTATCATTTCGTTAACGATTTGAGAGCGCTCTCAAAGATCGTTAGATATTCGGGGAATGCCGCCGTTATTTAGCCTTTTGCGGCTCTTTTTTTAACCAATGTATGGGAGCGCTCCCA
>CAYSMQ010000294.1:0-6439 GCA_964432035.1 uncultured Ardenticatenaceae bacterium | reverse complement strand
CAACGGTTTGACGAAATCTTGCGACGCGTCCCGCCCGAAAACGCCATTTTCTACTGCGGCTCAGGCGTAAGCGCGGCGCACAATCTGTTGGCCCTATTACACGCCGGTCTCGGAGACGCCCGCCTATACGCCGGTTCCTGGAGTGAGTGGATTACCGATCCCTCCCGACCGGTCGCCAAAACCAGCTAGATATCAGCGTAAATCGGCGTCCCCGTGCGTCAGCACGGGCATCTGCGGCGAATTTTCTCACACGAGAGCGTGTGATACGCTTAGTGGTGGCGCATATCTTGCCGCCCCTTCACGCTTTGCTATCATTCCCGCATGAAACAGAAAACGCCCACACTCACCCGCCAACAAATCATCGACGCCTTGCACGACGCCTTACACGAACTGCCCGCCGTCCGCGCCGCCTGGCTGGGCGGCAGTGATGCCACCGGGCGCACAGACCGCTACTCTGATATTGATTGCCTGGCGTTGGTGGAAGACGACGCCGTGGAGCCCGTGTTCACCGCCGTCGCCGCCGCACTCGACGCCCTTTCTCCCATCGAGCAAAAATACCGCATTCCCGAACCCACGTGGCATGGTCATTCCCAGATCTTCTATCGCCTGCAGGATGCACCACCCTGGCTCCTAATAGATTTGGCCCTCCTCAAGTCCAGCAGCCCGCTTGATAACCGTTTCCTGGAACCGGAGCGCCACGGTCACCAACAGATCCTCTTTGACCGCGACGGGCTCATTCAGCCGGCGCCCTTCGACCGCGCGTCGCATGAGGCAGCCATGAAGGCCCGCCTACCCCACCTGGTTGCCCGCTTTGAGCTCTTCCACATCTTTGTGGACAAAGCGATCTGGCGAAAAGATCCACCTGACGCGATAAGTACCTACCATGCCATGACCCTCCGTCCGCTCGTCGAACTCTTGCGCATGCGCCACTGCCCCGACCGCTACGATTTTGGCATGCGCTACCTTCAGGGGGATTTACCTCCGGAAGCCTATCGGCAATTAGAACAACTGTTCTATTGTGGAGATCTGGCGCATCTGGAGCGCAACCAAGAAGCGGCCGAGGCTCTGTTTCGGGCGACCTTAGGCGAGCTACACGAAATGGGCCTTACGGCTAAAAGGGGGTCTGAACGGGCGACATCTCAATGGCGATCTTAGAACAGGTGAAAACCCTCGGCGCTGCGTTTGCCCGCGGTCTCAAGCATATTCTCGCCGACAAACTGGTCGCCGCCTACATTTTTGGCGCAGCCGCGTTTCCCGATACGGTGCACACAGGGGACGTCGATTTTCATGTGATACTGTCCGCGGAGCTGACGGAAGCAGAACGCGCTGCGTTAGAGGCACTACACCGCGATCTTGCCCGGCAGTTCCCACCGCTAGGCGGCGAGATGGACGGTCACTACATCCTTCTCCAAGACGCCCGTCGCCAGACGCCTCCGCGCAGCCAGATGTGGCAGCGAGCAACCGACACCGCCTGGGCCCTACACTGTGCGCACATCCGCGCCGGCCGTTACATCACGCTCCACGGTCCCAACCCTCGCCATATCTATCCCGCTGCCAGCTGGTCCGGCATTGAGACTGCGCTCTATGGCGAGCTGGACTATGTGGAAGAACATCTATCGGTCTATCCTGACTATTGTATTCTGAACCTTTGCCGGCTCATTTATAGTTTCGAGACCAAGGATGTCGTCATCTCCAAAGCCGCTGCCGCAGAGTGGGCATACAAACACTACCCACAGTGGCAACGGCACATTGAGCTGGCCAGGAAATCCTACGCGGGCAAAGCGACAGCGCAGGATCGGCAATTCATGTTGGCTGAAGTGGAACAGTTCTTCCACTTTGCGTCCTCGCGCATCGAAGAGACCTCGCACCGCCCGTCGTGAATGAAAGCTCGCTCAGATAACCTCTTGCAGACCACGACGGTCATCCGGCAGGAAGAAAACGGCCGGGATACTGAGAAAAGCCACGAAGCCGGCGAAAAGAAAAGCGCTCTGCAAGCCAAGCCGGTCCGCCAGCAAGCCCACGACCCAGATGCCCAGCGCGCGCACCAGAAAGTTCACCGCCAGATAGATGCCGTTCCCTAACGCCCGATGCTGCGGGAAACTATCTTGCACCAGGGCCAGTAATACCGGTTGTGGGCCCAGCACAGTCAGACCCAGGCCAATAAGCAACGGCACGGCGGCCCAGTTCGGCGCAAACACGAACAGCAGATGCAGGATGGGCGAAAGCGTTAGCAAGATGAGCAGCGTGTGCCTGCGCCCCAGCCGGTCACTGACCGTCCCCGAAAACAAAGCGCCTGCCACACCGGCGCCTTCCAGGAGCGTCAGGGACGCAGCCGACAACCACAGGCTAAGTGAACGCGCGTCGCTGGCGTAGAGCGGCAGATACGTCGTGAGCGCCACGAGAAGAAACACCCGTGCTGCAACCAACCAGATCAGAACGGAAAAGACGCCTCGTATCTTGGGCAACAGCTCGATAACGGTGGCGGGCTTCACTTGCGGCGACGCTAGGCGAATCGCGTGCAGGCGGAAATACAGCAGCGCGGAGACCGCCCAACCGATCACGGCAAGACGCCAGATTCCTTCCAGCGCGAACCAGCTCACTGCCGCGACGGCGACGAGCGGACCCAACGTTCGCCCCAGTTCACCGCCGGCCATAAAAATGCTCATGCCCTTACCCACCCGGTCGCCCGCAAATCGGGCTACCATGGCCGGCGCCGGTGCGTGGAAAGCCGCGATACTCACGCCCGCTGCGAACAGCAGCAAGGCCAGCGTCAGATAATTGGGCGCCAGACCCAAACTGCTGAACAGCGTGGCTGTGACGCCGGGAGCCAAAATGACGAAATAGCGCAGGCTCACCTTGTCTGCAACGTAACCGAGCAGAGGATTAAGCAGACTGGGCAACTGCGCAAAAATGGCCAGGCTGCCGGTGCCCGCATAGCTGGTGCCCAGCCGTTCCTGAATCAGGGGTAGCAAAGGGGCCAGAAAGGCGCTGTAGGTATCGTGCACAAAATGAGCACCGGCAACCGTCAGCACCTGAACACCGTCAAAGAGGCCGGCGCGATCCGGGGTTTTTTCTTCAGTTAGCAATTTGTCGGGCGCTTTGCTGACGGTCTTCAATGCGACGCCTCCTGGAATTGACGGTTTCTACCAGACAGTGGCGATCATGCAAGCAGGTCTGAGGCTGGCTCTCCGTGCCGCTACACCTCTCTCCGTAGCATGAGTAGGGTAAGACCCTATTGACCTCAACTTGCGCAGCCCCTACGCTGAACACAAAAGCGAAAGAAGACATCGTCGCGGTTTGCCGTGCATTGTGCCACCGGCCCGCGGCGGGTCCAACAACCAAAGGAGCGACCATGGTTACTAAAGAAAAACCCCCTATGAAAACGAGTGACGAAGCCAAAAAAAACCAGCTAGAAATGGCTCGCCAACAGGGCGAAGCCTACGTCAAGGCGCTCAAGGAAATGGCCAACAAGGAAGCCGACGACGGCGGCGAAAAGCGCGCAGGTCAATACGTCGTGGCCTACGCCGTGGAAAAGGCCGAAGGCATGTACCGGCAGCAAAATGGGGAACTACGCTGGACAGAGCCCGAGAACGAAAACTGCCACGTCGAAGTCTCCGTTCGCGATGCCGCCGATAATCGTTTCATCCCCGGTCTCACCGTGCACGTGCGGCTCGTCGACGAAAACGGCGAAGAGGTCGGGCGTCACCAGCAGCCGTTCCTCTGGCACCCCTGGCTCTTTCATTACGGTCGCAACTGGGAAGTGCCCGGCGCCGGCGCCTATCGCATGGAAGTTCACATCGCCGCGCCCGAGTTCGGCCGCCACGACAAGAAAAACGGCAAGCGTTACGCCGAAGACGTCGAGGTCACCTTCGACAACGTCCAGATAGAGACCGGGCAGAAGTAACGCAAACCGTTAAGCGGCGCTTACATCCCCCTGATAGGGAGACGCCAAAGTTCCTGACGGTGTGACGCCAGACTCATAGCCGTTTTTACCGGCAGGGGAAGCGGCGAGCGCGGCGATTTGCGGCTCCCGTTCCAACAGAGCCAGGATATCCTCAAGGCCAAAGTGTGGGTTCTGTTGGTGCAGCGCGCCGTACACGGCCTGCACCATCTGCAGTTCTTGCGGGCCGTGTACGCGCCAGCGATCCGAAGGTATGGCGCCTATACCCTTTTCCCAGACGACGTTGTGCAGCCGGAACTGGCGCGAATTCTTCCAGAAATAGGGCGTCGTTTTCTCCCGTTCGTGGCGACGCCACGCCTCGCGCCAGGCCGTCTCCAGCGCCGACATGCGTATTACCTCAACCCCGTTCCCCTCGGGAAAACTTGGCGGGTGCAAATTGCTCACGTAATCGTATGCATCTGGGCGCGCCAGATAGCTCCCGATAACTGCATCAATGACCTTCGGATCGATAAGCGGACAATCCGCCCCGATCTTGACGACAACCTCGGCCCCGTATTTAACTGCGGCGCGGTAATGTCTATCCAGCACGTCGGCGGCGTCGCCACGGTAGCAAGGGATGCCCAGCTTCCAGCAAAGTTGGGCAATCACATCATCTTCCGCGTAGACGGTCGTCGCCACCACCACCGTCCCTACCAGCCGGGCGCGACAAACGCGCTGCAACACGCGCTCCAGCAATGGCCGGCCCAGCACCGGCTTCATGACCTTACCCGGCAGGCGGTTTGACGCGACCCGCGCCTCGACGATGGTTACGATGTTTTTCGCTTGCGCCATGGGTACGTTCTCCCTTTTTTGCCGTCATTGTGCCAGCATGCCGTTAGGCCACTATCAACGGATGACTAAGAACGGGCAAAGAATTCATAAATGGATTGTAAATGTCGCCTCACCCAACCGTCCCCTTTCTGTACTGTGCACGCCCGATCATCATAGACAAGCCGACTTACAACACGCCTTACGGGAAATATTAGAATTCCTTGCACCCCGCCCAAACTATGGTATTATCTGCTCGCTCCCCGCCCAGAGGTGGTACGGATCGCGCCCGCGACACCGGCCACCTCACTTTTTTTGGCCGGTCCGACCGCTGGCCAGAATCTCGACCCCTCAATCTTCAATCTCTAATCTTCAGTCCCCAATCTCCCATTATGCCTCACTTTATACCCACCTCTTGTAACTGGACACACGAAACCCGGCCCTCCTTCAAATATAGTTGGAGTTAGCAACCAAAAATCAAATTAAAAAAGAAGGAGCAAACCATGACGATGAGTGCGCTTTATGACGTGTACGTTGAGCAGTTGAAAGACATGTACAGTGCCGAGAAACAACTGGTTGATGCCCTGCCCAAGATGGCTAAAGCCGCCAGCACAAACCAACTCCAGCAAGCGTTCGAGCAACATCTGAGCGAGACACGCGGGCATTTGAACAAGGTGCAGGCCATCCTCGACGAGCTTGACGAGAATCCCGGCAACAAGCATTGCAAGGGCATGGAAGGCCTGGTCAAAGAAGGCGAAGACGTTATCAAGAAAGAAGGCTCTCCTGCCGCCCGTGACGTTGCCATCATCCTCGCCGCCCAAAAGGTGGAACATTACGAAATCGCAACCTACGGCGGCCTGCGCGCCTACGCCCGCACGCTTGGCTACGACGATGCCGCCGACACCCTTGACGAAATCCTCGATCAGGAATACGACGCCGACCAGAAACTGGACGACATCGCCGAGGGCGGCGCAATCGATGCGGGTCTAAACGAAGAGGCTGTACGGTAGATAAATAGGGGTTAGAGATTGGAGATTAGAGATTGCGTGGGCGTTAATCCCTAATCTCCAGTTAACCAATCTCCAATCTCATTCTTGTCCCTCTTCCCTCTCCACGCTATCATTCCTCTGTCGGTCGGTAATAGGGGAATGACATGCCAGATCACATTCTAGAAACCGAAAACCTGAGCAAGTCCTTTGGCGACGTGCACGCCGTTCGTGGCGTTAGCTTCGGCATTCGCCGTGGCGAGATCTTCAGCCTCTTGGGCCCAAACGGTGCGGGGAAAACGACCACTATCTCCATGCTCTCCTGCCTCATTGAGCCCACGGCTGGCGACGCTCATATTGACGGGCACAGCATCCGCAAAGCGCCCCAGGAGGTCAAACAACTGCTTGGCGTCGTGCCCCAGGAAATCGCCCTTTACCAGTCGTTGTCTGCCTACGAAAATCTGCGCTTCTGGGGCCAAATGTATGGTATGGGCGGCAAAACGCTCCAGCACCGCATCGACGAGGTGCTGGAGGTCGTTGGCCTCGCGGATCGGGCCAAGGACCGCATCGACACCTTCTCCGGCGGCATGAAACGGCGCATCAACATCGCAGTTGGCCTGCTGCACCGCCCTAAGCTGGTATTCATGGACGAGCCCACGGTGGGCATCGATCCCCAGAGCCGACGCAACATTCTGGAAACCGTCGAGGATTTGAACCGGCAAGGCATGACCGTGCTTTACACCAC
>CAYSMQ010000293.1:0-6496 GCA_964432035.1 uncultured Ardenticatenaceae bacterium | reverse complement strand
AGAGACGCCGGCCGATTGGCGGGGGCACACCGTAGGGTTTAAAGGAACGCCGCCGCCAGACGTTTTTGCCATTCTGGACGCGGTGGGTCTAGAGGAGAGCGATGTAGAGTTGGTGAACGTGGGCTTTGACCCGCGCGTGCTGACCGAGGGCGTGGTGGACGTCTATCCCGTGTATAAGTCTAACGAGCCGTACATGATCGGCAGCTGGGGATATGAGCTGGAGATTTGGGATGCAGCCGATTATGGCGTGCCCACCCTGGGACTGACATACGTGACGACCGAGGCGCTCGTCGAAACGGAACCGGAAATGTTAGGTGCATTTACGCGGGCGGCGATGCGCGGCATTGAATACGCGCGCGAAAACCGGGAGGAAGGGGTGGACATCGTGATGCATTACGTGGGGGAGGACGCGGACCGCGCGCATATGCGTTTCATGATGGACACGGAGTTTGCCGATTACGAGTCCGCGGTGACCGAAGGGCATGGACCGGGATGGCAGACGGAGGAGCAGTGGCAAGCCATGGCGGACATGTTGCTGGCCTATGGGGCGCTGGCGGAGGAGGTTGATGTTAGCGAGGCGTTTACGGTTGCGTTTCTGGCTGAGTAGCGGTATGTGCATTGTAGAGTGTGGGTTGTAGTGTGTAGAGTGTTGGATGTATCTGAGGATGTATCCTGGGAGGTGTGCCTGTTCACATGTGTGCGAAGGGCCTTCTTCTTAAGATAAAAGGGAAGAGTTAGAGATGACTACTTTCCTTGCATGAGGAGGTCACAATTATGATACGCACATTGGACGAACTACGCGGATATGATATTCAGGCCACAGATGGCGAGATCGGGCACGTAGAAGACTTTCTGTTTGACGATGAAAGTTGGACGATCCGCTACTTTGTAGTCGATACGGGGCCCTGGTTGTTTGGGCGAAAGGTATTGATTGCGCCGCAGTCGGTGGGTGAGCCAAGCTGGGAAGGCGGCGTTCTGCCCGTGGATCTGACCAAGGAACAGGTGGAGGAGAGCCCCGAGGTTGATCTGGAGCAGCCGGTTTCGCGCCAGAAGCAGGCTATTATTAACCGCCACTACGGTTGGCAGAACTACTGGGCAACCTTGCCTACCGGGGCGCGCGTCGGTGCTCCCGTGTCGGCGCCGCCTGCAGAAGCAGCCATGGCTACAGATGCCGAGGAAGAAGCCATGGAGCATCTACCGGGCGATCCTCATCTACGCAGTGTTGACGAAGTAGTCGGTTACAATATTGGTGCAGTGGATGGCGAGATTGGCAGCGTCGATGATTTTCTCGTGGAGGACGAGAAGTGGACGATCCGCTATATGGTCGTGGACACTAGTACGTGGCTAACAGGCCGTCAGGTGTTGGTGGCGCCGGAGTGGATCGACAACGTGAGCTGGGAGCGGTCCATGGTGCAGGTGAAAATGGGCAAGAGTGACATTGAGTCCAGTCCCGAATACGATCCTGACGCCGCGCTGGATCGCGAATACGAGCAGCACTTACACGAGCATTATGGCATGACGGGGTATTGGGCTTAGTCAACAAGGAGGTGCCCGGCACTTTCGAAAGTGCCGGGCACCTGCTGTAGCGAGCAACTAACGCCAGATATCCTCCGGAAAGGCGTCGTCGGGATGGATGCGGCGCGTCATGCGCGCGTTGTGTTGCTGCAGGATTTCGTCGGCTTTCTCGGTGCGGCCGGTCCATGTCTGGACCAGGAGCAGCAGGCGGTCTTGCTCCAGGCCTGTCACGAAGATCTCGGCGTCGGCCTCCGATAGGCCCACTGCCATGAGTTCGTCGCGGACCGTTTCGGTGCTGGGGTCTTCAGGCACCTCGGCGGGCGGATTGACAGAGATACCACTGACCGTACCGGCGGCGGTGTGTTTTTGCCCCGTAGAATCCGTTTCCACGCTGCCTTCGACGTCGGGGTCCCCGCTGAAGTCGTCGGCGCCGAAAAGCTTGTAAGTCTCAAAGCCCGCATCGCGCAACGCTTCCAGGGCGGGAGTAAGATCATCTTCGTCGTCAAAAATTGCTCCGATTATTTGCATTGCATGACTCCTGTCACTGAACGTATTTGGGTTTAGTTTGTGGGCAGACGCGGAGAATGCCTATATGCAAGGATATAAACGGCGGTTATAAGATGGGGTATATTGAGGCGCCTACGTACTGATAGTCAAGGCGCTTTCCAGATGATGCGCTTATTGCCGTCCCGCTCGCTTTGTCCGGGTGCGGTTCCGTGCCAGGGCGCCATGCCAAAGGGCAGGTCAAAGCGGGGAATGGCCGAATGGTCCGCGCCGAGGAAGGCGCTGCCGTATACTTCGGAAGCGACTGTGCCGTCTTCGTCAGGGTCCACGAGGGGACGCATGCCGTCGAGGGCCGTGTTCCAGGTGGCGAGCACGGCGGACTGGATAGGCGCGGCGGGGTGCATGGCTTCGAAGATGGGATAATCGCCGGCGCGCGGCCACTGCTGCACGGCATGCTGGGCCGCGGATCCGAAGGCCACGATGGCCTGCAACGGGTTTTCGTCGGCGATGTGGTCGAGGAAGGCGTTACGATAGTCGAGAATCGTGGGTTCCAGCGAAATATCACGCAGTTCACTGTCGAACTGTCCGAACACGCTATAGAGAAAGGCATTGAGCATGACGTAGGAGCGAGTGATCCCTAGCTTGTTGAGAAATCCCTGCACACGTTGTCCGGAACGGCCCACGAAAATGCGGTGGGCGAGAATTTCGTTCGTGGCCGGATCCTGGCCCACGACGAGGACGCGCGCCGTGCCGTCCAGGCGACCGCGATAATAGACGGGACCGAAGTCAAGCCGAAAACGCCGGGCGGGATGGTTGACGTAAGTGTCGATGGGTGCGTCTGCAAAGAAGGCGTCCCAGGCGAGCGAAGGGCCGGGATCGTGTGCCGGCGACCCAGCGGCGGCGAGGATGGCCAGGGCGCGATGGAAGAATGGATTTTCGGCAAGGTCGCGCAGGGTGCGGATATCGAAGGACGCTTCGAGCCGTTGGGCATCGGCCGCGGACAGACCGTGCAAGGCATCCGGAGAAGCCTCCAGTAGCTCGGCGGCGGACTGGCCTTCGTGGGACTGGACGAGGAAATGATCGAATGTGGTGGACATGGAGGGGCTTCCTTTCAGAGAACAACTGGACAGTATGTTGACCTAAGTAAAGATGATTTTGCTAACTGTGTCAATGAGTGGAAGACTGACATTATGCGTTTCGGCGCCGTTCCGCGCTTGACGCGCTGATTGTCCCTATGCTAGACTGTTTACCGGTTCCAAACGAGCGTAAAAGGAGGTGCGCAAACGATGCAACAGCAGACGACAATTCCGACCGTAAGCGGTCTGCGGCGTTGTTTGGGCGCATCTGGGAACCGGTAGTCACGCTCCTCTTCTGACAAACTGATCTCTCCGGCCACAGGTGTGCCTTGCCTGTGGTTTTTTCATTTAAGGCGGCGCGTGTCGCGTCGCCGTTTCTCAGGGAGAGATTACGTGAGTTCTCGCAGCAAGAAGTTTCTATCTTATTACAAACCGTATCTGCCACTGCTGTTGGCCGATTTGGCCTGCGCGTTTGTGGCATCGGCCATTGCTCTCATCCTGCCCCTGTGCGTGCGCTATATCACCAAAAATGTGCTGGAAGGGAATCCCGAGCAGATGCTGAGCCAGATTTATGGCATGGGCGCGCTAATGGTGGCGCTGGTGGCCATTCACAGCTTGTGCACCTGGTTCGTCGATTACCGCGGGCACTCGATGGGCGCCCTGATGGAGCGAGACATGCGCCGGGAGCTGTTTGACCATTACCAGCGGTTGTCGTTCCGCTTCTATGACGAGCACCGCACGGGCCAGCTGATGTCGCGCATCACGACCGATCTATTCTGGATCGCAGAATTCTTTCACCATGGCCCAGAAGACCTGATGATCGGGCTGGTAACGTTGTTCGGCGTGCTGGCCATCTCGGCCTTCATAAGCCCCGAGCTAACGATCCTGGTCGCTCTGTTCTTGCCCCTCATGGCCGCCTATGCCTTGTACTTCAACAGGCGCATGGTCGATGCGTTGGGCCGCAGCAAGGAGCGTATCGGCGACGTCAACGCGCAGGTCGAAGACACGCTCGCCGGCATCCGGGTGGTCAAGTCGTTCACCAACGAAGCGGTTGAAAGGCGCAAGTTTGCCCGGGAAAACTATCGTTTTGTGCAGAGCAGGCAAGACGGTTACCGTAGCGAAGCCTACTTTTCCGGTGGCATCATTGCCTCGACACACCTGATTACAGTCGCCGTCGTCGTTTTTGGCGGCGCGAGCATCGTCCGTGGCTCGCTGGATCTGGCCGATCTGCTGACCTATTTGCTGTACGTGGGCATCCTGGTGGAGCCCATCCGGCGCTTGACCAATTTCGCCAGGCTCTATCAGGATGGCGTCACCGGATTTGACCGTTTCATTGAAGTTTTGGAAGTCGCGCCGGAAATTCGGGATGCGCCGGGCGCACTGGAACTGGCAGAGGTGCGCGGTCATATCGAATTCTGCAATGTGACGTTCAAGTACAAGAATGGCCATGAGGCAGTGCTGCGCAATCTATGCCTGCAGATAAGGGCCGGCGAGTACGTGGCCCTGGTCGGCTTTTCCGGTGTGGGCAAGACGACGCTCTGTTCCTTGATTCCACGCTTCTATGACGTAACCGAGGGTAAGATTCTGCTTGACGGCAGCGACGTGCGCGACATCCGGTTGCGGTCGTTAAGAAGGCACATCGGCGTTGTGCATCAGGACGTCTATCTGTTTTCGGGCACCGTGGCCGACAATATCGCGTACGGCAAGCCTGGGGCCGGTCGGGATGAGATAGTAGAAGCGGCGAAGAAGGCCAACGCGCACCGCTTTATCAGGGGATTGCCCCACGGCTACGATACGGACATCGGCCAGCGCGGCGTGAAGCTGTCGGGTGGGCAGAAGCAGCGGTTGAGCATTGCGCGCGCCTTTCTGAAGGATCCGGCCGTCATCATCTTCGACGAGGCCACGAGCTCGCTGGACAACGAGAGCGAAATGGCCATCCAGCAGTCGCTGGAGGAACTAACCCGCGACCGCACGACGATCGTCATCGCCCACCGCCTGTCGACGGTAAGAAACGTGGAGCGCATTATCGTGCTGACCGAGGAGGGAATTGCGGAAGAGGGCACGCACGAGGCGCTGATGGCGCGAGGTGGCGCTTATGCGCATTTGTATGGGACGCGGGTGATGGGCTGAGAAAGACAGCCTGGGAGATTGGCGATTGGAGACGACCGTAGCCCGGGTATTCATGCCCGGGCGGCTGGAGACTTCGGCGCGGTGGCCCGTGGTCTGTGGTCCGCCGTCCGCCGTCTAAAACCCCGTGCGGTGACTGGCGGCGAGGGTGTCCTGGTCGTAGCCGCGCAGTTCAATGGTCGCTGGCAGTGCGGCGTTGGGGCCCAGGAGAGGCGTGAGCTCCAGAGTGACGGCGCCGTCCTGCACGTCCAACGATTGGCGCGGGCGGTCGTCGAGGAGGACGTCGAGGCGCGTGAGGTTGCGGGTGGTGACCGTCAGTTGCGGCAGCGGACCGTCGCCGCCGGTAAACGCCACGTCCAGAGTGTAGGATTTGCTTGCGGCAAGCAGTTCGGCAGCGTGGTCGATGAGGTCCACGTTACCTTCGAGCAGGTCACGACGCTGCATCTTATGCACGTGGTCCGGTCGCACGCCCAGATCTTCCACAATGTCTCCGGCGTTGGGGCCCACGCGCAGGGTACGCCGCACCGCGACGCGCAGGTCGGCGCCGTGCGGCAGTGGCGCGTAGGCCTCTGTGTCCCAGAGCAACTCGCGTAAAAGGCTATGCGACCACACGTTGGCTCCCCCTGCCCCGGTGTTGTCGTCCACGCCCAGGATGGGGCCGATGCCGTGATCCTGGAAGCCGGCGGCGAAGATATCGGTGGCGCTGTAACAGAGGGCGTCGACGATGAGGACGATGGGGCCGTAATATTGTTGGCCCAGGTCGTTGCAGGCGGCGGGCGGCGTGATAGGAAAACCCGTAGAGTATGCGCTGCCCGTGGACACCGATTGGGCGATGGAGCGTTCCCAGGGGCCCAGGTCCAGATCCTGGAAGCGTGTGGACGGGGCGTGCTTGCGGCAGAGGTCGAGGTTGAGCGTGCTGTTGATGAACTGGGCGCGCTGCGGTTCGATGGCGCGTGGCGTGAGCGTTTGTAAGATGCGCTCGGCGGCGAAGATGAGACCGCCGCCGTTGCCGCGCACGTCGAGGATCAGGCCCTCCTGGGGTAGCTCCCGTAGGAGGCGCACGAATTCGTCCACGAAGATGGCGTCGTCGTCGACGTTAAAGCTGAAGATGCGCAGGTAGCCAAACTCGCCGTGCGCTGTGGAAACGGGCCGCGCGCGGAAGAGCGTGGGCAAAAAGGTGGAAAGACCGTCTCCGGTGTTGGTGACGGCGGTGCGCTCACCGCGTTCCAGCGCTCGCTCTTCTTGCACGAGCACGCTGCCGGCATAGAGTACCT
>CAYSMQ010000292.1:0-6501 GCA_964432035.1 uncultured Ardenticatenaceae bacterium | reverse complement strand
CGCGGCTTTGTTCAGTGCGCGCGCCAAGGTCGTATACGCGAGCTATCTCACCCAGGCGCAAAAATGGTACTGCCGTATTGACCAGTTGGCCAAGAGAAAGTGACCAGAATAAATGGGAAAGTGAGGGACGATCTTCTGAGCCATGGAAAAGAAGCCGCCAGCGCCACGCTTTGGCCAGCACGGTGACGGCGATGACGATCAGGCCCAGGAGTACATACTGTAAATTGGCTTGCTGGAACGCGAGGCGTAGCTCGACGAGGTCGACGTCGCGCGTGACGAACCACAGACCGAGCAGGCTGAGAAAGAGACTGATACCCAGCCGAAACCAGGGAATCGATTTACGGACGTTTATGGGCTGTGTTGGCGTTGGCGCACTCTCGCTTTTCTCGGCGATCACGTACTCTCTCTCACGACTAAGCCACCTGGGATGCTGAATTACTTTTAACCCCACTGGACGTCCCCCATGATGCAACCTGCCGGGTCTATCCAGGCGATGTTGTTTTACATTGAGACATCCCCGCCGTCAAGCCGGTATACGCGCCCGGCAGCATCACGCATCCGGACTCTGTGGGCGCATGATGCGCGCGCTTGGATCGCCGAGTAACACAAAGGTATCACTGATTTCACGAAGGCCGGTGACGTTCATGTCGAGGGGCTCTCTGGCCAACTGTAGGGCATCGCCGATGCGCTCCACTGAGGGGTCCTGGAGCGCCTGCAACAGCGCGGCGGCAAACGGTTCTTGATGTAGCGAAAGCGTCAGGCTCGTGGCGCCAACGATCAGCGCCGGCCCGTTCTCAGCCGTGAGCATCACTTCAGAGAGGGAGGTGACCTCGGGGTGGGCAAAAAGGCCTGTCAGGCAGGTCAGCTGTAGGACAATAGGTGAGACTTCACTGTTTTCCACGAAGTCGACATTTTCTGAGGAAAGCATGCCCTCCTGGCTCCACAACTGTAGGCTGCCGTGACCCGTGTAGGTGACCAGCCAGGCGCCCTCCTGCCAGGCTGAGGCCAGGTCTGCCGGCGCTGGTCCGCGCACAAACTCACTGTGCTCGCCTGTAAAACCGCCTGCTGCCATGATGGAATTTGTAACCCGCTCAAATTCATTGCTACTGCCGTCGGCGACGAATAAGGCCCTTTGCAAAGCGGACCGGCGTTCGTAAGCCAGCGTGCGGCTCACGAGATCCTCGGCTTCGGCGACGGTTGTCACGGGCCAGCGGCCGACAGATAACTCCGGCAGATAATCGCCGTCAATGTCGGCAAGCCGCGCGTCGCTGACAGTTTCGCCGCCAAAATTAACCGGAACGAGGTAAGGAGGAATGACGTTGCGCGGGGGAGAAACGGGGTCGTCGCCGTCTGCGGCGAGATGTCCCCAATAGTCGGTTGTAGCGTCGCCCACCAGCAGCAGATAGCGCGGCGCGGGAGCCTGCCATATTTCGTGGGTGAACTTTAGAAAACGATTGATGCTTTCGGGCGTCGCGGCTCCGTAGCCAAATGTATCGTATATCTCTTCGGCCGGAACCAGCGCCACAGAAAGACCCGCTTCGCTGCGCGCGTTGACCAGCGGTTCCAATGCCGGCGCTAGTTCCGCCGTCGTTATTATCAGCAGATCGGCCTGACGCTGCCCGTCGTCCCAGTTTCCACGGCGTAGGGGTTCGATTGCCGTCGGTCGCGAATATCCATCTGACGCTGCGGCGACGACGGTGGCCTCTTGCTCAAGAGTTAGATGCACTCGGTCAGCCTCGAAGGCCCAATCGGTGAGTTGCACTGGCGTGGTAGGATCGCTTATGTTCACGATTAGCGGTCGCTCACTGAAGCCTTCCAGGCTGATGGCGCCTTGCCCTGCAGAAAAACCGAGCAAGTCGTTAGCGGCGACAGGCCGGCTTCCGTACTCGATTTCAATCCAGTCCAGCTTGCTAATGTCCAGATAATCCTTGCGCTCGGCGTTAAACTGGATCTGGTTTTGCCCGCTGTGTAATGTCCCAGCCGGCAGCGGCGCTGTTGCCGTGTAGGCCGACTGACCGTCCCACGAAAGTTGCGCCAGTTCATTTCCGTTGACCACCAGGCCAATGCTGTGGTCTGGATCCGATGTATGTTCCGTGATTCCCACCAGGCCAACGCGCACGGTTCCCGCCCCATCGGCGACGGCATGCAGATCAAATCCAACCGGTTCCGATTTCTGTAGGCCAACCGTTTGCCAGAACCAGGGGGCAGTATCGCCATCGACTGCGGCGTCGCTGACATATTCGATGTTTTGCTCCAGGTGCACTGTGCGCCGGACGACGTCTGTCCTAGCGCTCTGTCCGCCACCGGCCGGGCTGGTGCTCATTTGCAGGCCACGCGGACTGACCTCGAGAATATAGGTGCGAACAGGCGTGTAGCGGCTGGTCGACGCGCGACCATAGAAAACGAGTGCCTCTTCCTGAAGAATGAAAGGTACGTCACCGCCTGCTTCCGATAGACGCACGGAGCCCTCTTGCAGCGCCGCAACCGGAAAACCGGCGCTACGCAGGTCGTCAGCAGTCAGACGGTATAGTCCATTTTCTGCAACCGAAATCTTAAGGCTATCGACCGCTGCAGGCGGTGGGGCCTCCTCGCGGCAGGCGGCGCCAAGCAGCAACAGAAGTAACAGTGCTACCAGTGTGGGACGACGCAAGTGTAACGCTCCCTCAGGAGATGTCCTGACGTTGTTTTCGCGTCGAGAGCAAGATGGAGAAGACGGCGCCCGCGATGAAGATGATCAGCGCTGCTCCAAAGCCAAGCCAGAGGAGAACGCGGCTAAGATTTCCTGATTGCTGTGGTTGGTTTTCGGTACTTTCGTCGGCTTCCGGAACGCTGCCCACGACGTTTTCGCCCGCTGCCGCCGGCCCTCCCGGCGTAGTTTGATTCACCGGCGGCGCCGGGTAGCTCTCTTCCGTCTCGGTCGTCTCGGTAAGCACCGGCGTTGTCTCGATATTTTCCTCTGGCGGTTCGCCAGGATAAGTTTCTTCTGGTGTAACGTCCGCGGGAGGCTCAGGATAGGCTTCGGTTGCCTGCGCCACGGCCGTTGGTTGTCCGTTCGTTGTTGCAGCCGCAGCATCGACGGCGTCTCCTACCGGTCTCGCGTCTACCGCACTGTCCCCGTCATCGTCAGGCGTAGGCGATGCCTGACTGGCAACGGTAGGCGTGGCTGTGGTAGCGCGGGGCGTATTGGTTGAGGCCTGGTTTGTGGCGCGAGGCGACGGGGAGGGTGTGGCCGTGGCAGTTGGGTTGCTAGGACCGGGTTGTGTGTCCCCTTCATTCTCACCGTTGTCGCCATCGTCGCTTGTCGCCACAGCCTCCAGTGTGGCCGTGGGCTCGTTGCCGATAGTCAATTTCGTCGTATGCAACACGTGCTCGTTACTGTTTTGCTCGACTTCTACCAAGCGATACCAATAGGTCTGACCACTGACGACTGCAGCATCCAACGCTTCATACGTATCGCCGCTAACCGGACCGCCTCGCGCTTCAATAAAACCTATGTCACCTAATTCTTGGAACGGGCCGCCGGAATTGGTTGCTCTCGAAATGCGAAATCCGGCCGTGTCCAACTCGGTTGACGTCTGCCACTCCAGATAAGCGCCCTCGGCGGTGCTTTCGCCTCGAAAATAGTTTAAAGTGACCGACATCGGCGGTGCAGCAATGGCTGCACCCACCAATATCAAACTCATTGCAGGTAGTAGAAATGACAGAAAGCACGAACGAATTCGATTCATAGATTTCACTATCATCAGCGCCATAACGCCGGCAAATATGTGTCGAATCCGATCATCTCCATAGCGGGATCTCCCTGCAATACAAAGGAGTACAGTTGCGACGGATGGTGGGATTGCAGTATGTACGCTAATTTGGCGTGATTCGTGGCGTCTCCGATGGCTGTCAAATCGTGACTGAACACAGCGTCATAGAAATTGTGATGCAGCGCATCGTGCTGAAAGTCATAACCGAAGCCAGTGCTCGACCAGTGCGCGACGCTCCCGCGATAGGGTCTAGCCAGGAATTCCTCGCTAAGCGCTTCGTAGCCCGGTTGGGCGAAGTAACCATCCAGACAATCCATGCTGAGGATGATCAACGGTTCATTGTTTAACCACGGCTCCCAATCATCTATCGGATCGTCTAGATTTATCAGGTTGCCGGCCCAGCCACGTACCGCCCCGTGACCACGATAGTTCATAAAGGTGGCTCCGTTTGGTGGGTTGACAGCCTGAAATATTGCAGTGCGTACGTCTTCCACATGGCTATCACTATTGGATTCCATGCAGATAGCCGTTGTTATATATCCGGACGGTAGCGTATTAGCAACTCCCTCGTTGGCGCTACAAAAGTCGCCCGCCGAATCAGCATTGTCGGCAATAAAGAGAACTGAGCGCTCCCACTCTCCCGATACCGGCTGCCTGCGCGTTTCCTCAAAGTGCACGATCTTATCTATAATCGTCTGCGCTTCCGCGGCCGACTGGACGGCCAAGCGCCCGACGGCGAGATCGGGCATCAAATCGTCGCCCGCGAGTAGGGAAAAGGTGTAGTCGCTGGCATTGAGGCCCACCTCCACATCGGTGTAGACCATGTCGGTCAGCACGAAATTTTCTTCCGGTTCGGCGCCCCAGTGACTACATTGATTATTATCCGGCGCTTCTTCGGGACAAGACAACTGTCGCGGGTTGATGTGTCCGTCGCCCATGAGTAGCAGGTGTTGCGGTGCGACGGGCCAGTTGAAGAGGGCGTTCTGCATATATTGCCGAATGGCCGCGGGAATAGGCAGGCCGTACCCGTACTGGTTGATGACATCCTCAATGTCTACCACGTGCGTGCGGTAATTGCCAAACACGAGTTGTTGGCGGTGTGCGGCAAGTTCCTGTGCTTCCTTTCTAAAGTCTGCATGGCTGATCGCCACCCACTCGGCGCCCGCCGCCGGGTCCAGGTCGGGACCGACATACTTGCTTATAGCCAGCGGCTCGCGCACGTTGTCTGCGTGTGTGGCAATAAAGGAGGCGGGACCGGGCTCCGTGCCAAACTCATAGATGTATGGAGGTCCCGGGTCGCTCACTTCAACACCGGCGACCTGAACCGGTTGCAGGCGGTCGCTGATGTCCCAAACCAAGACGCCATCGTCCGTGCTAAAACCGTCTATCTGATAGGAGTGACCACCGGTAGGGTCGTCAAATATGAGCTGATCGTCTTCGGCGACGAAGTGCCGGTCGTAGTCAATCGTTATGCGGTTCATGAAGTAATAGGCCGTGATCGCAGCGTTGGGGGTTCCGGTGTCCGTGACCGGGGTACGATATAGGACGTGGACGTCGTTAGGACCCTCGGCGACGGCCGTCATTGGCACGGTCATAGTCACGTTGGCGCTACGCGGATTCGCCCACTGGAGGTCGCCGCTCCACGTCTCGTTGCCGTTAAAGTAAATGGCCACGTCGTGGTCGGAGCGGGGTGTATGGCTCAAAATTTCCACCGTCACGACGGCAGACGTTGCCGCCTGAAAAGGCGCCGTTGCCGAAATCTCGTGTACGAATTCTAGCGTCGGCCAATGCTCAACCCGCTTTTCCACCCGCTGCCAGGCCCACGTATCCGGCTCGTTAGGCGAATTTTCCCACTTGTCCGTCCACACATGTGTGAAAATTCGCTCTGGCTCGCGCGTCAGGCTCTCGCGAAATGAAGAGACCTGCGGTTGGCCGGACTCGCTCGGACGTGACGCGATCTCGGTTGGGGTGCCACCGGCCCATAACCAGTAGACGTTTTCGGTCAAAAACTGCCGTTCCAATCGCGAGCCGTCGAAGGCCCAGCCATAAAAGCGAATGCTTTCATGGGGAGCACAGTCACTGTCCTCATTGCCCACAAATTCAAAGGCAACCGGTTCGCCGCGGTAAAGCATTTCGAACGTGTTGGGATTTGCATTGTCCATGTTCATGCCGGCATCTGCCAGGTCGTCGCACGTTATTTCATAGATTCCGTCTTCGTCGACCGAGATCTTAAACGTGTCCTGTCCCGTTGGTAGCAGCGTACCCGGCGCGTCCTGGTTCGCAGGTAGGCTGCGCCAATACTGCGCTTGCTCACTATTGATGGCCAATGGGGCCAGCGCCTGAAGATAGGCGCTACCGCCGGCTGCGGGCCTGGCGTCGTCGACAGTTGCGCCGTGAAATGTAACCCTCGCTTCCATGGTCGAAAACTGTTGCAGCGCACCTCTTACGGCATTGTACTGCAGCGGATATAGGTGTAGCTGCACAACGCGCAGGTCCCGATAGTATGCAGGTTCTGTTACCTCGTAGAGCATGCCGGGATAGTTGGCGTCTGCGCCATAGAACTCCGGCGCCGGCTCGTAAAGCGACTCATTGGGCAGCGCGCGTAGCGCGCTCACATCTTCTGGCATCGTCTGCTCGGCCGGCTGTGGCGCGGGACGCACGTAAGCCACCTCATGCACTTGCGCCCCTTTGGCGACCACCTCGACCGTAGCGTCGGCGCCCGGCGGGAGGATCACGAAGGTGCTGTAGG
>CAYSMQ010000291.1:0-6517 GCA_964432035.1 uncultured Ardenticatenaceae bacterium | reverse complement strand
ACCAGCGCCGTCGGCGTCTCCGGACACGGCCTAAACAGCGCTTCTGGGGTAAACAGACGCATGCCGCGCTGCAAATCCTCCTCGGCAACGCGAACCCCCGTGGTTCGTTCAAACTTATTCACATAGTATCGAAGCCGCTGCTGGCTGTCGCCATGGGCGCTGTAATCGCCAAATCCGATGGGAACGACCAGCCGATAGCGCTGCGCCTGCGCCACCTTCAGCACCTGCGCCGCTCCCAGCGAGTGCCCCATCAAAATGATATCGTCCCTGGTAGCGCCTTTCTGTTCGACCAGATACCCGATTGCCGCCTCGATATCCTGCGAGCGGTCAAAGGCCGGGTCCACGGCTGTCAGCCCGTCGGCCGGCGATTGCCCAAAGCCGCTCAAATCCAGCGCCAACACCGACGCCCGCCCGTCCAGGTTCTGCAAAATCGTCTGGTACAGGCGGTGTTGTTGCCCGCTCGCGCGATTGCCGTGCACTATCACAATCCAGGGACCATTGCTACTGGTACCCGCGACATAGGAGGCATGCAGGTCGTACCCCGCCGCTTCAAGCGTCAACGCTTCAACTGGCCTTGAAGAGGACAGCTAAACGACGGGCGCAATCAGAAAAGCGGCCACCAGCGCTGTCACAACCCCTGCTAGAACCAACAGCAGCCGTCGCCGCCGTACCAACGTTGTCTTCCGCCAGGACACCCATCACCTCCTATCTCAACCCTTCCTTCTCGACCGCGCCGCGCGCTAGGGCCCCACCCGGCGCAATATAACCCCCGCCTCCCGCCCGTCCGGCACGTTCAGCATCAGCGTTCTTTCCTCCTCCACCGGCTCCGGATCCGATATGGCGCCCGTTCGTGGATCAAACCATTGCAGCGAGACGTCTCCAGACATCTCCGACAAATCCACTTGCAACGCTTCGCCCGTAAGCGAAACAAAATAGAAGAGATAGACCTCACCCGCCTTGCCCAGACAATGCCTATCTTCAACACCCGCCACAAGCTCGTTACACGGCGCCATCTCGTGAAAGGGCACACTCTCCACAAACTGCCGCGCAACCTGCATATCCTGCAACATCGGCGTCAGCTCTTCAATACGCAGCGATCCGCCCTGACCATACGAATCGTGATAGTGCAGCTCATAGTTGCCGCCCGACAAATAGATCGGATACAAGATCTGCGAGCGCATAATGAACCGCGTCTCGTCGTCGACGCGCCGCACGCGCGGCGTTTCGTCAATCATTACAGGGATAGGATGCCCTTCTTCCACACTGCCGATACGGTGCTCGCGCACGATCCTACCCAGGTCAGTGTCGATCACCGCTCCGAAATCTCCGGCGCCGTCTCCCGGTTGTATACTCGTCAGATCAAACACCGTTTCCCCCATGAAGGGCCAGGGCGGTTTGCGATGGACGGTCACCGGATTGTCAAAAGGATCCAGATCACGCAAGAGCTGCGCCAGCTCAAGCTGGTCCGAATCCCAGTAGACTTCGTTGGCCTCCTCGCCAATGTTCCAGATCAGGCCCGGATGGTGTGCGAAGCGCGCCACCATCTCCCGGTAATAAGGATAATGCTCAAACTCGCTCCACGCGCTGTCATCGGCCAGGATAAAGTGCAGCACAATGCCCTGTTCCTGCACGTATTCAAAGAAATCTTCCCACGCCTGCAACTTCACCACATCATAACGCTCGACGTTCTCCTTGGCCTCTTCCCCCGTCTCGCCCATCCAGGGCCACGTATCGTTGCGATCACCCGGCGTGATATTGTTCGTTATGAAATAGATACTGTTGACGCCATGGTCGCGCAGAATGTCAATGGCCTCCCGCTTCTCCGACCAGTCCCCAATCGCTTCCCCTAAGAAATTCTCAGGATCGTCGATGCCCCCCTTAATCCAATAGCCGCCATCGGCAAACTTAAGATAGTGTTGGCCCGGCTCATATTGCAACCGACCCACACAAGCAAAGTCCGGCAATCCGCCAGGCGCCACGCGCGGCTCACACCCTTCCGGCTCCTCCACCATAAACGCGCCACGATGTCCGCCCAGCGAGGCGACCGTGCTCTGCGTCGAAAATTGCCAGCGCCCCACAGCGTCCGGGCGAAAACGCACCTTCCACACGTCCCCCGTATAGCCTCCTTCTCCATCTCCGTCATAGAAGGCAGGTACAACCACGCGCCGACCATCTGGTCCCTCAAAAGTGACATCCACCACAATCTCAGACGGATTCCGCTCCGCATCCATCACGCTTGTCTGCGGCCCCTGCAATTCGATCTCCACCTTCGACCACTTGGCAAACGGACCCAGATCGGACACCTCCGCAACCGCTTCCGGCTCCACAAAGCGCGTCTCCGGCACCCCAGGCCCGGGGTCCGGCAGCAAGTTCTTTTGCTTGATCCACACCCCGCCGGCGAAGACAAGGCCCGCCATTACAACGGCAACCAAGGAAAGCACAACACGCAGGGCAATCGCCCTCAATTGCCGGCCCTCCAGGCGTTTCGGCGACTGCTTGCCGCTCCTAACCTGTCTAATAAAACTTGCCATGCCTGCACCTCACCGGATGGTTTCGCCATTCGTCACTAAGCGCCCCGCTTCACACCCAGCCCCACGAGATAGAGCGCGTCGTCCACAAACCCGTCGCCGATCTCAAAATCACCCGGCCCAATCTCACGCAACTCCACGCCGGTAATCATCGCCCGCACCCGATCGCGCAACCCCCGCGGGAACAGGCGCTTCAAGCGCAGCCTGACCAGCAAATCTTCAATCTTCAAGGCCTGCTCATTCATAATATAAGCTTCCGACCGCGCCTTCATGCGCTCCCCCAGGATCTCCACGTCAGAAAAGCACATCTCCAACAAGCGGCGAAAACTTTCAGGATCAAATTCCTGACGGTGGTTCCGGTAACGCGGCGACCCATCGGCATTCTTCAAGCTGAGGTCCAGATTCTTGGTTCCACAAAGGAACAATCCTCCCTCCTTCAACACGCGGTGCGCCTCCATGACGAACGCCGGAACGTCATGCAGATACTCCAGCAAAGCATTAGAAACGACGACGTCGAAAGAGTCAGACGCAAAATCCATCGACTCGCAATCCATCACTTCAAATGCCAGGCCCGCGTGCATATGCGAGGCGCTCGCTTCTGCCACAATCCCGGCATCGGCGTCCACGGCGACCACTTCTCTGGCCTTCTCGGCAAGAAGTGCAGACCCATATCCCGTCCCACATCCCGCGTCCAGGACCACCTTATCGTCTATCTTCAGACTGGCCCATTGGTAGAACTTGCCATGGATGGCGATCTTAATATGTGGCCTGGAATCCATATGCCCGTCTACAGAAACGCCAGAGGGCAACGCTGCCGAATCATGCAACATAAGCTTCCCTACGATCCTCGGTGATATAGAATAGCATGCCCAAAAGCGACACCAGCAGCGACACAATCGAGGATAACAGGCCCAACGCGATCGCTTCAGCGGGAGTAACGCCCGTGTTGAGCGCCCCCGTCAACAGCACCAGCGTTCCCTCCCGTAACCCCAATCCGTTAAAGGAGATGGGCAGAACCATCACGATAACCGTCAGCGGAACGATAATCAGATAATGCCAGGCAGCCATAGGCAAGTGCATCCCGCGCCCCAAAAAATAGAAGAAGGCGATGCCAATGAAGTGGACGCCTAGAGAAAGAATAAAAACTTGCCACTTCCGTGCTCCCGCATCGTGCCAAACATGCAGCGCCTTCGACACCTTCTGTCGCGCATCCTTGAACAAGCCGACACGCTCACCCACCAGGCGATCGACCGTATCAAAGACCGCAGGATGCAGCGCAAAGATGACCAGGCACAAGGCAACCACAACTAGTAACGTAAACGCCTGTCCATCCCAAAGGCCCAACCCTTGTCTCAGGAGCAGCAGAAACGGAATCAGCGCCAGATAGGCGAGCGAGACGATGCCGATGAAACGCTCGACAAAGACAACAAAAATCGACTTTGTATAATGTCGCTTGTCATCCAGTATCCAGAAAGCGCGATAAAGATCGCCGCCTACGCTGGTGGGCAAGAAGTTACTAAAGAACACGCCCACATAAACACCCTTCAGCAAACGCAAGGGAGACGAATGGATCTGGAAGATGTCCAGGAGCACCGACCATCGCCGCGCCCAGAAAAACTTGGCAACAATCTGGGCCACAAACGCCATAGCCAACCAAAACGGATCGATCGCCGTAATCGCGTCTAGAAACTGCTGCAGATCGGCCCGCCAGATAAGATAAGCCGTCACACCAAGGCCCAGCACGAGGCGGACGACCAGCCCCAATTTGGAGCGTTTCTTAGGGCCCGCTTTGTCCTGTGCTCCTGTAGAAAGATCCATTGTAGCTCCCGAACGCTACGCCGTAACGACGCGGCGAACAGGCCGCAGCTCATGGGTCAGCTCTTGCGGATGCCGCAGCAAATATTGGCCCAGGGCCAGATAATCCAGGTTGCCGTCAAGAAACGCCCGCACCGCATCACGCGCGCTATTAACAATTGGCTCTTCATGCATATTGAAACTGGTATTGATTATCGCCGGAAGGCCCGTACGTCTGTAGAAAGCACTAATGATTTTATGATACTTGTCATTAATCTCCTTACGCACAAGCTGAGGTCGGGCCGTGCCATCGATGTGAACCACACCCGGCATGTTCTCCTTCATCCACGGCGTACACTGGAAGGTAATCGTCATATACTCTGCCGTGTGCTCCGCGCCGTCGACGCCTTCATAGCACATGTCTCGCTCCTCAAAGAGGGTCGAAGGAGCAAAAGGCATGAACTCCGTGCGGCGCAGATTCTTGTTCAGCCAATCGTTGACGGTTCTATCAGTCGGTTGATAGAGAATTGATCGATTGCCCAACGCGCGCGGACCATACTCCATCTTACCGGCAGCACGCGCCACAACGTAGCCCTCGACGAGAAGGTCGGCGATTGCTTCCTCGATCGGTCCGTCCAAAGGTTCGGGGGTAAGACCGAACTCCTGCAAAGCCGCTTCGATGTCTTTTTCTGTTATATCCCGACCAAGATAGACATGAGGAATCGGCTCGCGGCTACGTTCCATCGTCTGCGCCAGAACACCCGGCACACAAGCAGCAAGCGCTGCTCCTACACCCAACCCGCCGTCACTCATGCCCGGATGCACGAAGATTCGGTCTATTTCCGGTAGCTTATGAACCTCATCATTAATGCGCACGTTGGCAAATACGCCGCCGGCTACAGCCACATTGCGCAAGCCGTTTTTGCGCGCCCAGTGTGAAATGAACCGCCTCACCAGCTCCTCGAAATGCGCCTGGATACTTGCCGCTAAATCTTCTCGAGTCCAACCAGCGGGTAGCCTCTGCTCAAGCTCCCTTATGGCCTCCATGAACACAACGCCACCCCGATTCACAAACGTGCCGTTCTCCTCGTCGATGAACTCCTGCAAAAGTGGCACATACCGTGGCTCTCCATGAGCAGCCAGACCCGTAATCTTACCCTCGTGCTTCTGCGCCTTAAAGCCACTTATGTGGGTAACATAGGCATAGTAGTTGCCCAGCGAATTATAGGCCGACACTTCCTCAAGCTTTTCAAATCGGCCGTCGCGCACTGCATACACCAGTCCGCTCTTCCCATCGCCGCCACCGTCAATGGATACGACCAACGCATCGTCAAAGCCACTGGTAAAATATGCCGATGTAATATGTGAGAAATGATGATCCACAAATTCGATAGGACACTTTATACCGAACTCTTCTTGTAGAATACGCCGGACTTCTCGCCGTCGCTGCCAAAAGCTGGGCGACAGTAGTGCATAATAGCCCTTCTCAAGAATAGGTAGACTATTCCTATAGCGCGAAAAACGGCCGGCAGACCGCTTTACCAAACCGCCAAATCCATCCGCCGACGCGCGCAGACTCTCGTTTCCGTTCTGTGACGGCTGAAACCAACCGGCGAAGGGCTCAAGTTCGTCCACAAAAATGCTACGCGTTGCGGCGACCAGGACTGCATCCAATTCACTCACACTGGTTCCCGTCAGTTCCAACACCTCGGCAATTGAGCCTCGGGGGAAACCCACGACCAGCTTCATCCGAGAAAGCCGCTCCTCATTCACAGCCGCCAGAATACGGCCATCTTCCACGATCGCCGCTCCGCTATCGCCTTCAGTTGTAATGCCTAAAACCTTCACCACGTGCCTCACTTAATCCAGTAGAAATCTCTCAACCGTTTTGCTGGGTTCGTGTACCCAAAACAGCAGGCGTCGCTACTTACAACCACATTCGAGTCCACCGCCTTACTGCTGGGCACGACTAATCACACCTTACTAAGTATTCCCGATGCAACTTACAATCCACCTTACCTTTGACAGGAATCGCTTTCGTTACGCGCTGCTCTCCCGACACGCATAAGTCGCTTCCAGCCCTTCTGCCAGGCCCACCTCCGCCCGAAACCCGAGGAGCGTCTCCGCCTTCTTCGTCACAAACGCTGTGTTCCCCGTAAAAAACTTCAGGCTACGACGTGTGAACGGCGCCTCCC
>CAYSMQ010000290.1:0-6558 GCA_964432035.1 uncultured Ardenticatenaceae bacterium | reverse complement strand
CGCTTTGCAAGACGGCGCCGTCTCCAGCATCACGATGAAGCGCAACGGCCGCCGCCTCTCCAGCATCGGCCATCTGACCGTGGACTATGCGCCCGGTTCCCGTGGGCCATGTCCCACGAAGCTGTTTCTCAAGGTTTGCCGCACAAATTTGGAAGATGAATCCTTTGGCCCGTCGGAAGTAAATTATTACGCGCGCGACTACGTCGGCGTAGATGGCCTGCCCCTGCTCTCCTGTTACGATGCCGCCTACTCCGCCGAGATGGGCGCCTATCACATCCTGCTGGACGACGTCTCTGACACGCACCGCGAGAGCCATGGCAGAACACCCACGCTGGCCTATGGCCTAGCCCTCGCCGATGGCCTGGCGCGCATGCACGCGCACTGGTGGGGCGCCGAGCGCCTTGCTGCCGGCGACCAGCCCATTCCTTCAGCTGCGCAGATCGAGCGCTACGTCTCCATGGCCCGCGCTGGGCTGGAGCCCATGCTGCAAAGCGTGCGCGGGCAGATCGATGACGCGTGGGAAGCGGCGCTTCACGACCTGTTTGCCCATCATCCCGCCAAAATGATGGAGCGCACGGCTGTCGCTAACGGTTTCACGCTGGTACACGGCGATCCCAACCCCGGAAATATCCTGGCGCCTGTGGACGGCGATAGGCCCATCTATCTCGTCGACCGCCAACCGTTCGATTGGAGCCTGACCACCTGGCTGGGCGTCGGCGATCTGGCCTACGCCATGGTCCACTGGTGGGATGCCGACGTGCGCCGCGCACTGGGAAATCCCATTTTGCAACGCTATCATCAGCGCTTGCTGGCAAGCGGCGTCACCAGATACGCTTGGGAGCAACTGATGCTCGATTACCGGCTATCGATTGTCAACAGCGTCTACGTCGCCACCGAATGGTGCCGCAACGACGCCGACTGCGTGAACATGAAATGGGCCTGGTTCCCCATGCTACAGCGGGCCATGAATACATTTTTCGACCACGACTGCGCCGGCATCTGGCGAGACGCCTGAATAGTTGCCGAGACGCTAGATCCTATTGACTGTAATCAAAGACCGGTGGAGAGTATAATCGCGGAACGATGAGCCACAATCCGGGCAGTAAATCTCTCGTGAAGCGATTGCGCGCCGTTCCTTTCTTTAAAGGTCTCGCCGAGGACGTTATCCATGAATTGGCACAAGGCGCGATCTGGCGCGAGTATGCCGCCGGAGAGGTTGTCTTTCTGGAAGGCGAGCACCCGCAGGGCCTCTACTACCTGCAAAGTGGGTGGCTGAAAATCACCAAGATTTCGCCGGATGGCCGGGAGCAAGTTTTGCAGTTCCTGGAACCGGGCGAGACGTTCCACGCCCTTGGCGTTTTCGCCAACCGGCCCAATCCGGCGACTGCCATCGCCCTTGAACCGGTCGGTATCTGGATCTTACGCCGCAACACAGTAACGACGCTGTTAACGGAGAACCCGCAACTCGCACAACAGGTGATCGAAAGTATGGCCGGTCGCATCCTGGAACTGGTTGACCTGGTTGAGGATCTGTCGCTGCGCACGGTCAGGGGCCGTCTCGCGCGGCTGCTGGTCGAAGATGCCAGAGAAGATACTTTGCACCGGCCGCGCTGGTACACACAGGCAGAAATCGCTGCCCGTCTTGGAACGGTGCCCGACGTCCTGCAGCGCGCCTTAAGCAGTCTGGCCGATGATGGTCTCATCGAAGTCGAGCGCAGCGCAATAATCATTCGTCAGCGGGAGAGGTTGGAAGAGATCGCAACCTGACAGGATACGGACAGTGTTGGTGGGGGCTCAGAGACCAGTTATCCGATTTAAGTCGGAGACATGGGCACAAAACAGCGCTAGCATGTGATCGATATTGATTTACGTGCAACGTCGGGTGCCAGTTTTGCCTCAGGCGTCGTCAAGGGAGTCGCTTATGAACAGATCACAGCGTATCGCAAAACAGAGTGAATCTGACGCCGAGCAGAGACTTATGATTAGCGGCGTTTTGACGCTCGCTCAACCGGAGAGAGCGCGTGCCATCGTAGAGCGAGGTATGTCAATTTTGAGCCGCGGAGGCGGCGAAGTAGGTAAGGTGGCGGCCGTAAGTGTTAAACAGGAGCGGGCAGTTGAGAGCATCTTGCTCGTGCGATTTCCCGAAAAAATGGAGTATCGCATCGTCCCGGTTAACCAGGTTGCAGCCGTACACGAGCAGTACGTCGTGCTAACCCTCACGGCCGCCCAGATTGAGGGCCTCGAGAGATGGTGTACCGGCTCAAAAAAGTGACGAATCTTTGGCGCCGGTGGTGACGTTTGGTAGCGCGCGGTTGCCACTAAAGCTCGCCGTGCGCCTGGATGGCGAGCTCTTCATCCTCCACAAGGCCGCGGCGCACAATGCCCCAGATATCAACAATAATGGGCATGAAAGACGCAACCCACAAAGCATAGGCGATACCGTGTAGCAGGCCCTGGTAGTCGAGGAGGAAAATTCCGCTCCAGAAGACGAAGCCGGCCACATGCGTGGCAACGAGGCTAAACCAGTTGCCGCCCAGCCGCGGCTTTTCCTCGGGAGTAAAGATTCGCCTGAAAAAGGTGGGCAAGATGGCATAGCTAAACTGTAGCATCCAGCCGTACACGAGGGCCTGAGGGGCATTTTGCTCGATGCCGGCGCCGGGGAATCCGGGTACTTTGGCGATGATCAGCGGCGCGACAAGCACCGGCGCCCAGAACCAGAAGTATGACGTAGTCAGGTGCCACATGCCTACGTCCCAACGCTGGCCCCACATCGGCTTGATCACGTTGAGTAGCAGTAAAATGGTGCCGGCGGAATGCATCAGTAAGCCCGGCACAGAGAACCAGTTGGACCCGACCCAGGGACCGAGCACCAGGCCAAGCGCACCGAAGGCGAGTAACCAGAAGATGGCGGAGACAGAGTCGGGCCAGGCCAGCGATTTTCCGGTTACGCGTGGGTAGATATCGATGAGCAGGCCGGCAAAGAGGAAAGACATGAACCCCCAGCTATTGGCGTGGATGTGCACTTCGATGGGCACTTTTATACCGAGCCAGGCGCCCCAGCCCAGCCATAGACCTGTACCCACAATAATGCCCAATAGGAAATAAACTAGACCGGCTATGTAGAATGGCCGTCCCTGACCGGCGCCGGTAGATTTCGGGCGCTCACCCATATCTGCCAGTTGCTTAATAAGCAGCAGGACGGCGACAAACACGAGCGTACCGCCTGTGAGGATCAACGTGCTGTTGATGAGCGGGATCCCGATGAGCAGGGTTATGATGCCTGCATTTAGCGCCAGCCAGGTGCTCCAACGTGTTCTTGGCGGAGACTGACCACGGCGTGCGGCAGCAAGCGCGGGCATCAGCCAGAATGCAGCCTCGGTAAGCGTTCCTAATGTTATGAAATGCACCCGGAGCCAGCGAATTCCGCTAAACGCCGATATCAGGTTGAATGATGCCAGCGAGTTGTCTAGTGCGGTGAGAACCGCAAGTGACATGAACAGAATGGTCATTAAAAAGTAAGGATTTAGCATTGTGATTCGTGTCCTCGTGTCAATGAGTTTGTCTAGATAGCATGGTGTGCTGTCGCTTGTCGTCGCGCGTGGCGAGTGAGCCGTTGCCACAGGTTGTGGATGATTGGCAGCATGGATACGGCCCACAGGCCAAAAGCAACAGCCTGTAAGAGCTGTGTCTGAATACCGGTGAAGAGGCTGATAGCGTAAGCGACTCCTCCCGCGTGAACAGCGGTCAAGCTTACCCAGTTACCCCCTAGCCGGGCCTGCTCATCCTCGCCCATTGCACGGGCAAAGAGATAGGGAATCAGAGCAAGGCCGAACTGCAAAATCCAGCCGTAAACAAGGATCGGAGCGCCACTCTGCTCCACGTTCTGCACCACGGCGCTGTCCACATTTGCCACAATGAGCGGCGCAACGACGATCGGCAGCAGAAACCAGACGTACGCGCTGATTAAATGCGCTTTACCTGCCGTCCATGCCTGACGATGCCTCCAGAGAGGCCCGACAACATTTGCCAATAGCAGTAACGTACCTGCCGTATGGACGACCAGACCCACAGCAGTAATCGTGTTTACCTGAACCCAGGGGCCAACGACCAGGCCCAGCGCGCCGAGGAACATCCCCCAGAAAACCGCCGCCACACTCCTGGGCCACGCCAGCACGCGACTGCTTAACTGTGGATAAAGATCGATCAGAAGGCCCGCGAAGAGTAGCGCGGTAAAGCCCCATAAATTGGCGTGCACGTGCACTTCCTTGGGGTTCACGATACCCAGCGCCTGGCCCCAGCCGAGCCAGAGGCCCGTTCCCAGAAAGATGCCCAGCAGTAGAAATAGCAGCGCAGCAACGTAGAATTTGCGACCGGAACCGTCCTCAAGAAGTGCAAAACTGGGGCGCAGACCCTGGGCCAATTGATGGAAGAGGAGCGTGGCGGCGACGAAAATCAGCGTGCCTCCACTAATCAGCAGGGTCGAATTAATTAGAGGGATGCCAATTAACAGCAGTAGGAGCCCACCGTTCAGCGCTAACCAGATGTCCCAGCGCACGGGCAACGTCTTCTGGCTGCGCCGGGCCGCAAGGAAGGGGAGAACAGCAAAAGCAATTTCCAGCAACACGCCGATGGTAATGAAGTGGACGCGCAGCCAATTCAGGCCGTTGAACCAGGCCAGCCATCCCATGCTCGTGAGCGCGGCGTCCACGGCAGCAAGGAACGCTAGGGACAGCAAGAGCGCGACCATCACTAGGTATGGGGTGATCATGGTGATTCTCCCTCTACGCAACAAGCTCCGGTTCAGTCACCCGAGAGACGCTTGTAGCCACCGACAATCACAGAGACCGTGATGATTGCCGCCACAAGGTGTAAAAAGGCTGCTACGGTGCTGGCGAGCAGGGTGCGATGGGGAACGGGCAGAACGTAATCGGGGATGAAGCTGAGCACGAGCACGATGCCGGCGACCTTCACAAAAGCGCCGACCGGTTCTTCTTTTCGTGTGCTCAACCAGGCGAAAATGCCGGTTGCGGCAAGCGCCGGAACCGCGGTGAAGAGGGCCGAGCGGCTGAAGCTTTCCAGAGGCCTGAACAGGGCAAGTTCAGGCCATATTACCAGCGCAACCGCCTGAACCAGCAGCACCGCCAGGATGCTTGCGATTGCCGCTATCAGGCCAATGGACGCCCATTGCGCCGTGGTTAACTTTTCCCTGCCGTGCGATTGTACTACTGTTGTCATTGCCTTATCTCCTATTCTTTTTTCTACCACTGCCTCGTCATGTTGAGGCAAACATTCTTCAATTTGTAGGTTAACGTTTCAGACCACCATATTCGACGACTTTTGTCGGATTGAGTTCTCAGAATTCTGCCGCTGATGCTCTGCAACATACTCACCAGTCACTGGCTCGTCGGCAATCAGTAAGGCTAGCAGCTCCTCTCCGCTAACCGTTTCCTCCGTGCACAACCGTTGCGCCAAGCGCTCCAGCGCGCCATGATGTTCTTCCAGCAGTTCCCAGGCCTGGCCCACCGCTTCTTCCACCAGGCGCCGCGTCTCGTCGTCTACGCGCGTGGCTGTGCGCGGACTGACTCTGCTGTCTAGGCCACCCTGGAAGCCCAGGTAAGCCGACTGCTCGGGCGCCGCCAGGCGTACGGGTCCTAAAGCCGGGCTCAGCCCGTATTCCGTGACCATGCGTCGCGCGATGTCCGTGGCTCGCTCGAGGTCGTTGGCGGCCCCGGTAGACGCTTCGCCAAAGATGAGCACTTCCGCCACGCGGCCGCCCAGGAGCACGGCCAGCCGGTCCTTGAGCTCGTTTTCACTGAGTAGATAGCGGTCTTCTTCCGGCCGCTGCCAGGTGTAGCCTAATGCCCGGCCGCGGGGCACGATGGTTACTTTGTGCACGGGATCGGTCGTGGGCAGTAGGCTGGCCACCAGGGCGTGACCCGCCTCGTGGTAAGCTACCCGCTCCTTCTCCGCCTTGTTCATGGCATGCGTGCGGCGCTCGGAGCCGGCAATGACGCGCTCGATGGCTTCGTTGAAGTCAGCCATGTCCACCGCCTCCTTCTCGCGCCTTGCGGCCAGCAGGGCGGCCTGGTTGACCAGGTTTTCCAGGTCGGCGCCGGAGAAGCCGGGCGTGATGCGCGCCACGACTTCCAGGTTCACATCCTCAGAGAGGACCACCTCTCGCGCGTGGATGCGCAGGATCTCCGCGCGCCCCACCACGTCGGGCAGGTCGACCATGATCTGGCGGTCAAAGCGGCCCGGGCGCAGCAGCGCCGGGTCCAGCACTTCGGGCCGGTTGGTGGCGGCCATGACGATGACATTCTCATTAGGCTCAAAGCCGTCCATCTCCGCCAGTAACTGGTTGAGCGTCTGCTCGCGCTCTTCGTGGCTGCCCATACCGGCCACGCCGCCGCGCCGGCCGCCGATGGCGTCGATTTCGTCGATGAAGATGATGCTGGGGGCGTTCTTTTTGGCCTGCTCGAATAGATCACGCACGCGTGAGGCGCCCACGCCCACGAACATCTCTACGAACTCCGAGCCGCTCAGGGAGTAGAAGGGCAC
>CAYSMQ010000289.1:0-6564 GCA_964432035.1 uncultured Ardenticatenaceae bacterium | reverse complement strand
GAGATTGGAGATTGATAGAAGGCGTGGTACCAGGCGCCTCTTCGTTTGTATTTGTATTGCACTTGTCGCATTATCGATCGCGGTGCGCCGGGGGTGGGCTCAAGATTCAGATACCGTCATTTACCTGCCTATGACGGTGGGAACGACGACTGATTGTGATACGCCGGCGGATTCATTCGGCACGTTGGCGCCAATCGAAGGCACGGATCGACCCGCGGCGCAGCATCCGGATATTAATCTGGCGATACGGGGGTGGTCTGAGACGACGGCTGATCTTTCGCTGGTCCGTTACGGTGGGCCAACAGATGTGAATGCGCCACAGCTTGATAGCATTTTTTCCAGCGACCGGCTGCCACAGTTTTCCAGCGCCTACCGCGTGCACCATTGGTTCTGGGGGTGTGATTGTCGAGGTGGGCCAATAACCGATTGGCCTGTGACACTGCTGGGTATGGCTGCATCCGAGGGAGAGTCGCTGCACGTACCGGCATCGGGGTATGAAATTGGCGGCGGTTTTGAGGTGTTGGTCTTGTATGCCACACAGAACCGGCTCACCCTGAAATATAGCGCCGAGGACAACGTAAAGCAGGGCTACACGCTACACGTAGAAGGCGTCTGTGTGGATCCCGATCTACTAGGCTCATACGAGCAAATGAACGCGGCGGGACGCGAGCGGCTGCCGGCGCTGAGAGAGGGTCAGGCGTTTGGGGTCGCGGCGAGCAACGAGTTTAGAGTAGCCATACGAGACAACGGAAGCTTCCTCGATCCACGCTCGCAGAAGGATTGGTGGAAAGAGTACTCTGTGCCCTGAGTGACTTTCCCACTAAGAACGAGAAATCGGATGTCGTTGGAGACATCCGATTTCTTTTGGCTTGGCCAGATTGGTCAGACGATTAAGGGCTAGTCATACCCTAGCACTTCCACTACCGTGCGCACTGCGTCGGCCGAGTGGTCCAGCATGGCGCGCTCTTCGTCGTTCAAGTCCATTTCGATGATTCGCTCCACGCCGTTGCGTCCCAGAACCACGGGAAGGCCAATAAAGAGATCGTCATAGCCATATTCGCCCTGTGTATACACGGCGCAGGGCAGAACTCGCTTCTTGTCCTTGAGGATAGACTCGACCATGATGGCGGTGCCCGCAGCGGGGGCATAGTAACCGCTATAGCCCAGCAAACCCACAATTTCTCCGCCGCCTTTGCGCGTGCGTTCGATTATCTCGTCCAGTTTATCGTCGTCAAGCAGCTCGCGAATGGGAATGCCGGCGACGGACGTGTGCCGCGGCAAGGGCACCATTGTGTCGCCGTGGCCGCCAAGCACGATACCGTGTACGTCCTCCACGCTGACGTTGAGCGCTTCGGCGATAAAGGTCTTATAGCGAGCAGTGTCCAGCGCGCCGGCCTGCCCCACAATGCGCTCGCGGGGAAAACCGGTCTCTTCTAACATTACGTGACACATCGCATCGAGGGGGTTGGTAACCAGAACGACAATGCTGTCGGCCGCGTACTTCTTAATGTTGGCGGCAACCTCGACCATGACCTCCTGGTTGGTTTTCACCAGCTCGTCGCGGCTAGGGAATTCACCTGTCTCCGGATCCTTCTTGCGAGGCACGCCTGCAGTGACGACGACGACATCGGCGCCTTCGATGACGCCCGGTTCTTTGCTGCCATAGACGCGGCTATCAAATCCCATGGGCGGGCCCGATTCGAAGAGATCTAAGGCCTTGCCCGCGGCTACATCGCCAAAAATATCGAAAAGGGCAAGATCAGCCACTTCCAACGACGCTAACCAATGAGCTGTCGTAGCGCCGACGTTTCCGGCGCCATATAGAGCTACTTTATTTTTCATTTTTTCCTCTCAGTGCTGAAAAACAGGTTTGACTTGAAGTCAGGATGGGCCTACTCGCTCATGACTCGTGGAAGCGCCCGTATATCTCTTCCAAGAGCTGTGCTGCTTCTACAAGCTTATCCAAGGGGTTTTCGTCGCCGGTATAATAACGGTAGTCGGCAGGCATCAGGTCCAGGGTGGAGACCAGTTCGTGATACTTCTCGCGCATATCAGGCTCGCCGACGCCGTAGGCACCCGCAATTTCGTCCGGCTCAATCTCTACCAAATTGATCTTGGCTACTGCGTAGGTGAGCCCGGCGGCCCACGACGCGGGCTTCTGTACCTGCAGCGGTTTACGGCCGAGGGTAATACGATATTCCAACCACATCTGGATGCCCTTCCCCACCTGCGGCAGAGGCATTTCCAGTTCGCGCATTTTTTCGATCAGCGTCTCTTCCACCTCGTCCAGGGCCGAAGAAAAGAGGCGCTCATAACGCTCGGCGACATCTTCATCTGTCTCCGTGCGTAGATACTCTCCCAGGGAGCGCATGGCTTCCTGGTAATTGCCGCTGCGTGCGTAGGCGCGCGCCAGGTTGAGATGGTACTCTGGATTATCGGGGTCTTCGTCCGTCGCTCCCCTGAACGATTCGATCGCCTTTTCTATCTCCCACTGCCCAAAGTGCTTTAGACCATTCTCATTGTGATCCACTGCCGCGCGAACGGCGCTGGATGTCGGTGTCTTCTTATGTTCTTTGTCGGCCATCATGGTTCCCTACTGGCTCAAACAGGCACGGCTGTCTCCGCTTCAGCGACGCTTGCCTCTTTCCTTTGCCCTATCATTGCCTGTTCATATGCAAGCACGTGCTCAAAGGCCACGATCGCTACTTCCAGCATACCGGCGTCTGGTTCCCGTGTGGTCAGATGCTGCAAAGCCAGATTTGGTCTGGAGAGGAACCGAATAAATGCGTTGTCTTGATGCCTGGCAGAAAATCTGATGAATTCATAGGCAATCCCGGCAATGAAGGGCAACAAGATCACACGGGATAACAATCGGAGGGGAAGGGATAAGGGCGGAAGTAACGTATAGACAACAATAGAGACGACGACGACAGTTAGTAAGAACGCGGTGCCGCAACGTGGATGTTCTACCGAAAAGCGGGCAACCGAATCTGGCGTCAACTCCGCTTCCGCCTCATAGGCGTTGATCGTCTTGTGTTCTGCCCCGTGATAACCAAAGAGGCGTTTGACATCTGGCAGCATTCCAATCGCCCACACGTAAGCAACGATGAGCACAAGGCGCACAATGCCTTCCACCATGTTACTCACAAATGGCTGCGGCCCGCTGTCAAGTAAGCGAACGAACAGATCACCTAAAAAGGCAGGGAAGAGAAAGAATAATCCGACTGAGAGGGAGAGAGAAAAGAGTACCGTACCCCACTGGGCAGGCCCCTCGAAAATCTTCTCCGGCTCTTCGTCGCCCTCTGTTTCTTCTTGCATGGCTACTTCGGCAGAAAACATCAGGCTCTTGACGCCAAGGCCAAGCGCGTCCCATAACAGCGTGAGACCACGGAGGAACGGGATGCGGGCAATGCCCCCGCCATAGATGCGGGCGCTAAGCGGCTCCGTATGAACCACGATCTCCCCTTGCGGGTCGCGAACGGCGACTGCCAGGGCCTTCGATCCGCGCATCATGACACCTTCGATAACGGCCTGTCCCCCATAGTTGAAGTCGGCAGGCGAATTAGAATTGGACATGGCTGGATTGTACTTAGCGCAGATGACAGCGTCAAGGTGACTGCTGTCCTGAATAGTACGATTATCCCCCTCCCCAACCTTACCCACCAAGATAAAAGGTGAGCAGGAGTGCAGCAAGGACGACTAGAACCGTCAGCGCACCGTAGATTAGAAACGAACGATCAAACATCGTTTCTTCTGGATCCACCGGTCTACCGGCGACGGCGCCGTCGGCGACTGATTCCAGTCGCGCGCCGCAGTGCCAGCAGACATCTTCATCTTCTAACAGGTGCTGATCACATTGGGGACAACGACGCGACATCCGGCATCTCCTTGGAGCTCCGCTTTCTCCGTTCTGCGCAACAAAGTGTAAACTATTTTACACTTTCATTGTATCAAAGTTACCGGTTTGAACCGTCTGCGGGGGCTACAATATATGAGACTAATTCCTCCTTTTTCTCCTCTTCCCACAAGAAGCCTTGCCTTTGCAGGGCTTTTTGTGTTCTAAAGGTGGCGTGGAACGACCTGTACCGCTTGCCACAAACCTTAAATAAAGTTACTGTTACGCTGGCTACAATGATGGACCAGCTCCTTTTTGCCACCTATTCTCTGCGCGATCTCGTCACCTACCGGCAATGGGCCGAGGAGTTAGGCTGCGGGCTGGAGCTGCATACATTTGTGGATCCCGTGGTGCTCGCCGGGGATGTTTCGGGCATGATCGCTGCCCACCGCCGCCTTTTGGAGCGTTTTCCGGGCCCAATCGGTTTTCACGGCGCGTTCTACGATATGATGTCCGGGAGTCTGGATCCTGGCATTGTGTCCTTAACGCGCGAACGTTATCGCCAGAATCTCTATGTAGCGCAGGCATTGAAAGGGGACTATGTCGTCTTTCACGCCAACTATATGGGCAGCTTCAAGCTTAGAGATTATCGTAGCGGCTGGCACAAGCGGCAGGTCCGTTTCTGGAAATCGTTTGCCGCGGAGGCTGAGGATAACGGTCTTTGCATCCTCTTAGAAAATATGTGGGCAGACGATCCGGAGATTGTAGCCGACATCCTGGCAGAGATTGATCGACCCAACTTGCAGGCGTGCCTGGATGTGGCGCATGTGACCCTGTACTCGACACACGCGATTGACAAGTGGATCGATACGCTTCAGCCGTGGTTATACTGTTGCCACCTGAACAACAACAACGGCGAACAAGACCTGCACTGGCCCCTTGAAAAAGGCATTATCGACTTTGGTCCCGTCATTGAGAGATTGCGAACGTTAGAAGATCCGCCCTGCATGACGCTTGAGATGCCTGACTGGGAAACGATTGCAGAGAGCCTTTCGTTCTTCAAGTTGCCGGATAGCGGTTGATCGGCCATTGTGTTTGTCGCAGATAGGCATTGAGAAATCTCAGCCAAGTTCCTCACTCGCTCTATACAAGCCTTCCATCGACCCCGGCGTGGCTCACATTCCGCGCGGCGCGAGCCTCTGATCTGAAGCCGCTACACCGCGCTTGCTTCGCCGATCGCCCCTTGGCGCAGTTCGGAGATAGTTTCCGCCGCGCCCTGGCGACACAGCACACCGGGCGCTCTCTTACCCTGGTCGCGTTGTCAGACGGCGCACCGCTCGCTAGCGGGCAACTGGTTTGCTATAGTAGCAGCGTGGAAATAGCCGACCTCGCGGTGTCGCCGGCGCACCGGGGGAAAGGCGTCGGCACAGCGTTGATAGACGCTCTGAGCCGCGTGGCGCGCTATGCAGGATATGACAGCGTGGAAATCTCCGTAATGAGAGGTAATAGCAGAGCAAGAGCCCTCTACGAGCGGCTGGGGTTCGTACAAGATCGAGAATTCACTATTAGAGGCGCGGCGTCGGTCATCGTGCTGCGTAAGGAGTTGGAAGACGATACGGAAGGTGGTCCGGGAGGAGCAGTCAGGTGAGCGTTGAGCAGAAGAAAATTGAAGAGACCGTTACCGGCAAGCGGCTATGTTCTGCCGAGCAATCCTATGTGCGATCACAGTACGGCACGGATGAGAATCTAAGCATCCGCATTCGCACGCACGAACTATATAGCGAAACAAACGTCGATTTCGCGGCGTGGGTTCTCGACAGCATTCCCTGGGACGGCGACGAGGTTGTGGTTGACGTGGGGTGTGGCTCAGGAGGTTACATTGACGCCGCGAGAAAACGCGCGCGAGCTTATTTCGCCGGCGATCTCTCCTTGGGCATGCTGCAGAGCCTGGACGGGCGCGGTGTGCCACGCCTGAACCTGGATGCGCAGGCGTTACCGTTGCAGCACGAGACGGCCGACGTCATTCTGGCCAATCACATGCTGTACCACGTGCCCGACATCTCGCGCGCCCTGCGCGAGTTTGGACGTGTGTTGCGTCCCGGCGGCCGGCTGCTGGCGGCGACGAATAGCGGCAGCAATATGGCCGAGTTAGCATCGCTCGGCATAGAAGTCGCAAAGAAATTGAATGTCTCAGAGCAACCTGACCTGGCCCCGGATCTGACCTTTACATTGGAGACGGGCGCAGAATTCTTGCAAGAACAGTTTGCACACGTTGAGCGCCGCGACCTGCCGGGCGCGCTGGTCTTTGCGGAACCGCAGCCGGTGATTGATTATGTGGGCACGATGTACGAACGATATGAGCGCTTCCTGCGAGACGACGTTCAATGGCATGATTTCGCGGAAGCGCTGCGCGCCATTCTGCAAAGGAAGATCGAACGTGACGGAGAGTTTCGGGTCAATAAGCTGGCGGGCGTTTTCGTTTGCTGGAACGCGTGAGGGTGCGGCAGCGCCGGGGGCCACGGGGCCTTTGGACCTATGACAACTATCACTGGTTTGCCCTTTGTCGCTCTGTTATAATGAAGATTGTTCGAATTGATTTGATTTATTCGATAATTCTATGATATGCATAAAATAGAGCCTGAATTCCTCAACTACATCATCGAGCAGAAAATTGAACCGGGCGCACGGCTGCCGACCCTAGCACAGATGAGTAGCGAGATTGGCATCAG
>CAYSMQ010000288.1:0-6601 GCA_964432035.1 uncultured Ardenticatenaceae bacterium | reverse complement strand
TTTCGACGGTCGTGCCCGGATAGTTGGAAACGTCTACCCGGCGACCGCTGAACGCTGAAAAAAGTGCCGATTTGCCCACGTTAGGGTTGCCCATGAGGACGATGGGACGGGCCGCCGAGGCTAATTCGCCGGCATCGTGATGACAATGCATGGTTATTCCTTGCCTTCCCGGGTTTTAGGGTCACCTTATGCTTTTAATAGTAGGCAACCTTGGCGCCTGTTGAATGCGCCAAATGGCCCATCACACAGAAAAGGTGATCTTTGTCACATGTACATTACGGTCATCGTCTGCCACCAATCAGAAACCGAGGTGGACCGCACTGTCGATCTCCCGTTACAATAGAATAGGAATTAAACAGTTGCATTAACTCCTGTTGCCGCCAGATGCTGTTTACATGACTCCCTGGAGGGAACGTCTTCGTTCGCGGAGTTGAATCATGGGCAAAGGCGAGAGATCCGTACTCAACCAGCGCATAGGCCGTTTGCGTTGGCAGGCGCCGGTCGTTGCCGTTCTCCTTGTGCTGGCGCACCAGATTATCGAGCATACGTGGCTGCGCCATCTGCCACACTGGCAACATTTCCTGACACAGGTGCTCTTCTATGGCATCGTCGGCCCCTTTCTGGCCTGGTGGGCGCTCACCTCGCTGCACAAACAGGTGTGGGAAACGGAGGCGGCGGATCGGGCGGTAAAGGAGGCGCATGAACGACTGCGCAGAGCGAACCGGCGACTTTCCTTCCTGATCCGCGTCAATCGCCGCCTGGCGGAGGCAGAGGATGAGGCATCGTTGCTTGACTCAATTCTGGCCCTCTCCGAAGAAGTACTGCCGGCAAGGTCTGTTTCGCTGGTGACGATGGATGAGCGGGGACAACTCTTGCCGCCACGTTACCGCGGCAATCTGGATATGGAAGTGAAGGATGCGTGGACGGCGCATCTTGGCAGGACCCAGGCGGGATGGCCCTGTAGAAGTTGCCAGACGCGGTCGGCCGATCTTGCAGATCCTTGTCCTCTGTTGCATGCCGTGCCCGCCACGGCCGGCGTGCGAAAAGTCATCTGCCTGTCACTGGCGCGCGGCGAACGACGCTATGGCGTCCTGAACATCTATCTCAAAGAGGAACAAGAGCCCACAGAGGACGAGCAGTCGCTGCTCAAGGCCATGGCCGGCGAGATTGCACTGGCGCTGGAGAGTCACGCGCTGCGCAGCCGCGAGTTAGCCATGCTCTCGCGCTTTCAGGAGAGGCATTGGTGGCGCGACATGCACGAGCACCTGTCTGCAGCGTTGCAGCAGACGGTTGAGGCGTTGGAAGCCGATGGCGGAGCATTTTTCATCGATCCTTTTGCGGTGGACGGGCGTGCGATGCAAGTGACCCTGGACGCCCTGCCCGAGGAGAGCCTGGCGCGGGTCAAAGCGATTGCCGAGGGTAGCCGTAAGGGCCAAGGTCCACTTGTGGTGCAGGCACTGCAGCAAGACGGCCTGGAGGATGTGCGTTCGCTGCTGGCAACACCCCTGCGCGTGGAGGGAAAGGCAGTGGGTACGCTGGCGCTTTGGGCAGCCACAGCCGGCGTGTTCAGTCAACGGCGGGTTGAACTAGCCGCCGTGGTCGCCGCGCAAGCAGCGCTATTGGTGGAGAACCATCACCTGTCGATGCAGATGGAACATCAGGCGGCGCTTGCCGAGCGCGCGCGGCTGGCGCGCGAGATTCACGACGGGCTGGCGCAGACGCTAGGCTATCTCAAATTGCGCACATCGCATCTGGCGGAGTCCATGCGTGAAGCGCAGCAGGACTCCATGCCGCAAGACGACTCGCCGGAGGCAGCCATCCTCACGGAACTGCGGGAGTTGCAGGAGTTGCTAGATGAAGCGTACGTAGACGCTCGCGAGGCCATTGACGGGCTGCAGCTCAGTGCTTTGGAGACCGATTTGCGGAGTTGGGTGGGTGAGGCAGTTCGCGACTTTGAGATTCTAAGCGGCATTCCGGTCACGCTTGAGGCCGCAGAAGAGATCCATTTACCGCGCGAGGCGCAGACGCAATTGCAGCGCATCATCCAAGAGGCGTTAAGCAACGTGCGCAAGCACGCGGCAGCCGGCGCCGTGCGCGTCGGTTGGGACGTGGCAGACGACAGTTGGCTGGCGTTGCATATTGAGGACGACGGCTGCGGTTTTTACGCCGAAGGCCCGGGTCGTGATTTCCACCATGGCCTGCGCATCATGCGTGAGCGGGCCCAATTGCTTGGCGGCAAGTTGCAGATTGAAAGCCAACCGGGGCAAGGGACACAGGTGACGGTGCGATTGCCCAGGCCGGCGCCAATACATGACAGGGAAGGGAGATAAGAACGTGGAGCAGCCCATACGACTGCTGGTGGTAGACGATCACGCGCTCTTTCGCCAGGGCATTATACGCCTGCTGGCCGATGATTCTGATTTTCTGGTCGTGGGTCAGGCGGGGAATGGGCGCGAAGGATTACGGTTGGCCGAGCGCGAGCGTCCAGACGTGGTCTTGTTAGACGTGCACATGCCAGAGAGCGATGGGGTGCAGACCGCGCGGCGTCTGAAAGAAAGGGGAGACGTCAAAGTATTGATGCTCACCGTCTCCGACAAAGACCGCGATCTGCTGGGCGCCCTGGCAGCCGGCGCCGATGGTTATCTTCTTAAGAATCTCGAACCGCAGCAACTACGCCAGGCCATCCGCCAGGTGGCTTCCGGCGGCGGCGCCCTCTCGCCGGAAGTTACGCCGCGCGTTATGGCCGCGGCGCGCACGGCGCCATCGACGCTGGACCTAAGTTCCCGGGAGCAAGAAGTGCTGGGTGAACTGGCACAAGGCGCGACGACGGATGAAATTGCTGCCACGTTGCATATTTCACCGAACACGGTCAAAACGTATGTGCGGCGTATTCTGCGCAAACTGGAAGCGTCGAATCGCACAGAAGCCGTTGCCCGAGCCGTGACGCTTGGTCTCCTGCCGCCCAGAGAATAAGTTGCGGGTGACACCCCCCCGTCACCCCGATGGATGACAAGCGCATCACCCCCTTTTCATCCGAATAGAGGACACGCCGTTTACGGGACCAGCCTTACAATTGAGCCTGCTCAGTGTTAGCCCTGTTACCACAGGGCGACCTTCGGTGCCGCGGAGCGGCAACATGCAGTTTTTCGCAAAAACTGCTGTAAGCGGAGCGGCAACATGAGGAGAGTGGGATGAATCGACATGTGCGCAACGTCCTTGTTATCTGGCTGGTGCTCAGCGTGGCAGGCATCTGGGCCTTGGCCAATGGTGATTTCTTTCCCCCCGCTGCTGCCGAACAAGCAATGGTTATCGACGAGGCCTTCCGTCTGTTGTCGATCCTCGCCGTCCCCGTGGCGGCGCTGGTTCTGACGGTACTCGGTTATAGCCTTGTGCAATTTCGAGTAAGCGGCAAGACAGCGGACTCGGCATTGGAGGACGGCAAACCGTTGTACGGCAACCGGCCTCTGGCCTGGTCCTGGTTACTACTCAGCACGGCCCTGGTCATTTACGTCGTCTTTAATCCCGGCCTGACGGGGTTGAATGAGCTGGCGCAGGCCCAACGGGAAGATGCCCTGGTGGTGGAGGTGGAAGGGGAGCAATGGCATTGGAACGTCACCTATCCCGGGTACGATCTCAGTTACGAACGGGCCCTGCAGATCGCCCTCCCTGTGGACCAGACGGTACGCTTTGAAATCACCTCTAAAGATGTGATCCATTCCTTCTGGATCCCCGCCTTCCGCATGAAGATGGACGCGCTGCCGGGAAAGACGACGACGCTCACCGTGACGCCCGACCGCCTGGGTAGCACCGGCGAGACGCCACACCTGCGCGCGCAGTGCGCGGAGCTGTGCGGGACAGGCCACCCGCGCATGCAGATGGACGTCCTCATCCTGGAAGCGGAGCAGTTCAGCGCCTGGATTGACGAGGCGCGGGCGCTCGTCGGCGCCGGTGACATGGATATGGGCGGCATGGAAATGGAGGAGGGAGAGGGTGACGCCATGGCGCCGGACATGGACATGAATTCCAAAGGCGACGATGGCGAAGCCATGCCCATGGATGAGGAATAAGTGAGGTCAGCGGCTATGAAAACGATTGTAAAAGGGTTTCTGTGGGGCGCCATTGCCTTTTTCGCCGGCGCGGCGCTGCTGGGCGCGGTGCGCCTGTTGTTGGGCCTGTCGTTCTGGTCAGTAGAAGCGTCGCTGGTCGTTGGTTCCCTCAGCGGCCTGGCGGGCTGGTTGTTGGGCGTCGGCGTGTGGGATTACTGGGCGCGGGAGTGGATTAACCTGCCCCTCAAGAAGTACGAAGGCCATGGCTTGGCACGTTACTTCACGTTTAACACCGATCACAAAGTGGTGGGTGTGCAATATCTGGTCACGTTCCTGGGCCTGTTTATGCTGGCCGGTTTGCTGGCCATGGTCATGCGCTTGGAACTGCTGCAGGCAGGTCGCGACTATCTAGACAGCGCTACTTATAACGACGTGATGAGCCTGCACGGCACCATCATGGTCTTTGTGGGTGTGGCGGCAACGGTGGGCGCTTTCGGCAACTATGTGCTGCCGATCATGATCGGCGCCGAAGATATGGCCTACCCGCGGCTCAACGCCCTCAGCTTCTGGTTCGTACCGCCAGTGGCCCTCTTCCTGATCGCCTCGGTGTTTGCCGAAGGCTACGATACGGGCTGGACGGGCTACGCGCCGCTCTCTACGGCGACGCGCACCGGCGAACTGTTCTATAATCTCTCTTTCTTTACGCTGGGCTTCTCATCGATTTTGGGCAGCATCAACATCCTGACGACGGTCATCGCCCTGCGCGCGCCGGGGCTCTCGTGGGGGCGCCTGCCCATCTTCGTATGGGCCGTATTCGGCACCTCGATCCTCTCCCTGATCTTCACGCAGTTCATTGCCTTGGCGATGATCATGAATATCCTGGACCGCGTTGCCGGCTTCACGTTTTTCAACGCGGCTCAGGGCGGGCAACCGCTGCTGTACCAGAACGTTTTCTGGTTTTACTCGCACCCTGCCGTCTACGTGATGATCTTGCCCGGCCTGGGTATTGCGCTGGAGGTCATCGCGCACTTCTCGCGCAAGCCGCTGTTTGCTTACAAATGGGCCGTGGCCGGCATGATGGGCGTCGTGGTTTTGAGCGCCGTGGTCTGGGCGCACCACATGTTCACCAGCGGCATGGACGGCCCTCTGCGCGTGCCTTTCATGATCACCACAGAGCTGATTTCGGTGCCCACGGGCCTGGTCTTTCTCTCGGCGTTAGGCACGATGTGGGAAGGGCGGCTGCGACTGAAGACGCCGATGCTCTTTGCACTGGGCGTCATCTTCAATTTCCTCATCGGCGGCATCACGGGCATCTTTCTATCTGACGTTCCGCTGGACATGCAGCTACACGATACCTTCTTCGTCGTGGGCCACTTCCACTACACGATTGTCGGCGGCGGCATCTTCGGACTTTTCGCCGCCATCTACTACTGGTTTCCCAAAATCACGGGGCGTATGTACAACGAGCGTCAGGGACAGTGGCAGTTCTGGTGGATGCTTATCGGCTTCAACCTCACCTTCCTTCCCATGTTCTGGCTGGGCGCCAACGGCATGAACCGCCGTATCGCCGATTACATGCCTTATCTGGAGGGGGGCAACGTCTTTGTCAGCCTCAGCGCGTTCTTCCTGGGCACCGGTTTCCTGCTCTTCCTATACAACATGGTGGTCTCCATGGTGCGCGGACCGCAAGCGGCAGCCCACCTCTGGGGCGCGCGCACGTGGGAATGGGTGACGCCCTCACCGCCGCCTCAGGAAAATTTCGAAGAAATCCCGGTGGTGACAGGCCATTTTTACGACTATGGCAACGGGGACGAAGTACCGGCGCCGGAAACTGCGCCGGCAGGGGCCAGTGACTGATGGGCGACTGGAGACGAGAGACTGGAGACTAAAGACCGGAGAGGGCCAATGATGGAAGAGCATGGAGGTAGTAAATCGACGGCATGGCGCAGAGGATGGATCGTCTTTCTGGTTCTGGCAGCATTGACCGTCCTGGAATTTGTCGTCAGTGCCATTTTGAGTAGCCCGCTGCCTTACCTGGCGATCATCGCCCTGGCCAAGGCGGCTCTGATCATCGTCAGCTTTATGCGCCTGGGTGACCTGCGCGTCCTATGGCGCGAGGAGGTGGGTCAATGACCTCCGGGGTCCACGAGCACGAAGGACATGCGCGTTACGACCAGGTCACGGTTGACCGCATCGGTTTCTGGCTATTCCTCCTCTCCGAGAGCATGCTCTTTGTGGGGCTTCTTGCCAGCCGCTTTTACCTGCAGGGTACGTTTCGTCCCGAGGCGTTGAGCCAGACGCTAGGGTTGGCCATTACGTCCGTTCTACTGTTCAGCAGCCTTACGGCTTACCGCGCGGAGACAGCGATCGCCCATGGCGACCGGGACAGTTTCCTGAACCACACGTTGTTGACGCTGCTTCTGGGTATTCTATTTCTGGGCGGCGTGGCCTACGAATGGTCGCAGGCTTTTCTGCACTTTCCACCGTCGTCGATCTTCGGCACCGTCTTCTTCTCCATGACGGGCATGCACGCGCTGCACGTCCTCAGCGGCATC
>CAYSMQ010000287.1:0-6656 GCA_964432035.1 uncultured Ardenticatenaceae bacterium | reverse complement strand
GCGGCGACCTCCACGGCAAGCGACCCTAGCTCGGCGACGGCGTCGCCCTGAGCGAAGGCGGCGTTAATCGTGTAGTTGCCTGGTTCGTCCGCGCCATCCCAACGATAGGACAATTCTTCACCACTACTGCTGGCAACAACATTGTCTTCACCATCCTCAACCGTCCATACAATGGCTGCCCCACCGGGCTCAGGCGTTTCGGCGGCGCTAACAAAGCTATCAATAGCCTGCGCGTAACCGGCCCCTTCTGCTATGTCTCCCGTACCGCGCAACGTCAGGCCACGAAGGTGATAGGGCGCCGCAAAACGGATACGATTACTGAGCGCCGCTTCGTTACTCAACCAAACGGTGTGCTCCTGACCGGCCTGTTCGTACACATAGCGATACATCGAGGCCTCTGCGTCCCACTCTAGAGGACCGGCCGTCCCTGCGAGACCGACCTCGATCGGTGTTTCGACCTCGATCGCCTCACTGCCCTCCACCAGGCTCAACTCGCCAAAATGTGATAGCGCCCGGCTGCTCGGCAATTCACGATATGTGCTACCGACGGCATCCACGGCATTCATGGTCACGAGCAAGTTTATTTTGTGCCGGTGGACTTGCGTCACCGCCCAATCGACGAGCTGCTGGGCCGGGCCATCGTCAGCATAAGCTGATGGATTGAGCGGCATCTGCACGTAGACGGCGTCGGCAAGCTGTCCAAGCGCCTGCCAGTCCTGTCCACCACTATCCCATTGTCCGCCGTCGGCAGCCACGGGCGTGCCCAGTGTCAACAGCAGACGCTTATCAGCATCGTGCAGCGCATGGGAAAGTTCACTAACGAAAGCTGTGAATTCTTCTCTTTGTTGCGGCGGAACCGCCTGATAATCGAGGTTTAGACCGGCGTACTCATCGGTAGCCGCTACCAGCGCGCTGACGTGCTCCTCGACAAGCGCATCGTTCTCCAGAAGAGCGGCGAGCGTGGGCTGATCGACGACAAGGCCGACATTTGTAGCGCGCACATACTGCTGGTAGCCTCCTTCGACGAGGCTAACAACGTCTCCCTGTAGTTCACCACCAGCGCCCAGCGTCAGCGTGCCCGCAACAACCTCGGTGAGTGCCGGCAAAATGGCAGCCGGCAGTTCCTGCTCAGGCAAGAGTTCGGCGCCGATAGCAAGGTCTTGTGGTGCACCGGTCTCCACCAGCGCCACGGCGCGAGGCAGCGGACCGCTTGTAGATTCCCACTGTGCAGCGCCAGAGCGACGGTATGGGATAAACTGCCAGTTAGAGCCATCCCAGCCGAAAAGATCCAGGGACTGCGCCGTCTCGTCGTCGGGCGCAGCGATGGCAACGGAGCCCACGGGCGCGTCGCCTTCGTAGCCAATCAGGTAAACGTCACTTCTGAGCTGCGCCGTTTCCGGCAGCGCGGCAGCCATCGTCGCCGTCGCTTCTTCGGCGGCAGCTTCAGAGGCTGCAATCTTGCCAACGCTCACGGCTTCTGCGCCATCCGGCAAGCGGACGGCCAGCTCTTCTTCGCTTACCTCCGCGCCGGCGACGGCAGAATCGGCGCCGGAACCGAGGCCCAGGCGCTGCGCCAAGGAGATTGGCGGCAGAAACAACCCGGCGATGAGTAAACTCACCACGAGCACCACGCCTACTATCATGATGCCCGAAACATTACCGGAAGATTCCTCGCCGGCGACCTCCCCTGATTTAATGATTGTTGTAGGCTCGGGTCCTTCGAGCGACGAGCCTGTTTCCGTGATAGAACGATCCTCTTCCATCTAATCCTAGCCTCCTCAGACGCTTGACGCGGCTGCCTGCTCCGTCTTTCCGCCCTCGGTTTCCATTTACTTTTACCAAACAAATAGCGGCACATGGCCGCCGCTTGCTCATTCTCAATACAGTGGCGTTCATTCTAGCAAAACAGAAATTTGATGCCAACTGGCGCCGATCAGTCGCGGATGTTGATTAGTGTCGGGTGAGAGGCGTTGCTTGACAGGCCCTTTGCCGTTGCTATACTTGCGCAGAAGACGCATTGGATCATAGATGTGATGGGAGCCGGGTGACCTTCGTAAAGTTCTGACAATAAGATTTCAGAGGGAAACAATGGCCACGACCAGTGAATTTTTTGAGCGGATGCCCCAAGAGTTTAACGCCGAGAAAGCCGGCGATTTCGACGCAACGGTTCAGTTCGACCTGTCCGGCGACGATGGGGGTCAATGGTATGTCGTGATCGACGACGGAAACGCTGCCTCCGAAGAAGGCACAGCCGGCGATCCCGACGCCGTGATCCGTATGGATGCAGAGGATTTTAAGCAGATGATGGGCGGCAAGCTGGATCCTGTGAACGCCTTCATGACTGGCAAGGTAAAGGTCGAAGGCGACCTCAACACGGTGATGAAGTTTCAAACTCTGTTTGGCTAAAAAGAGTTCTGTTACAAAAGTCAGTGAACCCATTCGCCGCCAGCGGCGAATGGGTTTTTGTTTAGTGACAGCCACCGCCAAGCGTTAATCAGTCTACGGCGAGCTCGGCATAATCGCTGCGCTGAACTTCGGCGGCCGGGATGGCCATCAGTTCCAACAACTCAGAGATGAGTGTCGCCTTGCGTTCGGCGTCGCTACGTGACCAGGTGCGCGATTTAATCTCTAAGAAGGTGTGGGGCATGGGAGGTTGTACCATCTGATCCAGGTTGATGGCAAAGTCAGTTTCCTTGTAGAGGATTCGCCACCGGCGGCGCTCTTTGTGCACTTCTACCTCGCGCTCTGGCGCGAAGTATTCGCGGTAGAAGCGTAAACTCTGCTCGGCGGGCGCCAAGTAGCGTGAACGAGAAAGCATCACGGCATTGGGGTACTCTTCCAGACTGCGATGACCGAGCAGGGTCAGGCGGCTGCGGGTATCGTACACCTCGCCCTTGGATCCGATGAACTCCTCTTCGCGGTATCGTAGGCGGTCGGCGTCCGGATCGCGTCCGTCAAAGAAGAAGTAGTGGTCGTATTGGCGGTAATGGGATGTTTTGGTGACTTCTATCTCCGGGCCCTGCAACACCTCGAGAATCTGCTCGTCGCTCTCTATGGAGGCCTTCAGCTGGACTTCGTAACTCTCTTGCCGTTGCACACCTGCCAGAATAACGAGCTTATTATATGGACTGGATTCACGATCCAGCACGAATTCGTCGATGCGCGCGGCAAGATCGGCCGCTTCTTGTTTGACCTGCTCCACGTCGATGGTCAACAGCTCTCGATCGCGCATTAGCCACTGCCCGTTACACAACACGTGCGCCACATCGGCGCTCTTGGTTGCATACGCCAATCGCGAATAAACGGCATCCTCATGGCTGTCGAAGTGCGGCCAATTGTGAATTTGGTCAGTATTGACGACTGTAACGTCAGCTCGTTTGCCGGCTTCCAGGCTCCCTGTGATATCGCTGATGTGCATGGCGCGCGCGCCGCCAATGGTCGCCACTTCTATCGCCTGGCGCGCCGGTAGCACCGTCGGATCGTTGCTGACGGTTTTGGCCAGAAGCGCCGCCAGGTGCATTTCCTGGAACATATCCAGATCGTTATTGCTTGCCGCACCGTCTGTGCCCACACCCACGTTGAGACCCATATCCAGCATCATTCCCACGCGCGCCAGTCCGCTGGCCAACTTGAGATTGCTACTGGGGCAATGCGCTACGCCGGCGCCGGCCTTTTTCAGGTCGTACATTTCACCACGGTCCAGGTGCACACAGTGGGCGGCGAGCAACTTTGTCTCCAGAATGCCGTGCTTTGCATTCCAGGGCACCACAGGCACGTTATTCTGTTCCTTGCTGTCCTGCACCTCTAGCGCCGTTTCGGCAATGTGTGTGTGCAGCGGGACGTCATAGCTGCGCGCCAGGTCCGCGCAGGCGCGGAGCAACTCCGGCGTCGCCGTGTACCAGGCGTGGGGCGCCACAGCCGGCACGATCAGCGGGTGATCGTGCCACTTTTCGATGAACCGGCGACAGAGAATTAGACCCTCTTCGAAGTTTTCGGCGTCGGGTGCGGGGAAAACCAGAATCGTCTGGCCCAGAAGGGCGCGCATACCAACTTCGACCGTGGCCTCGGCGATGTCACTTTCAAAGTAGTACATGTCTGCAAAGCTGGTCACACCGGAACGGATCATTTCGGCGCAGGCCAGGCGCGTGCCCAGCTTAACAAAGTCGGGGGTCACGAATTCACGTTCCACGGGCATCAGGTACCCGAGCCACACATCGAGGCGCAGGTCGTCGTTTAGACCGCGCAGCAATGTCATGGGAACGTGCGTGTGCGCATTCACGAGCCCGGGCATAACGACTTGCCCGTCGCAGTCCACTGTCTCTCGGGCCTCAAAGCCACTCTCAATCTCCTGTACGCTGCCAACGGCGACAATCGTATCGCCGTCAATGGCCACGGCGCCTTGGGGAAACAGTTCAAAGCCGGCATTCATGGTCACGACGATGCCGCCCGTCAAAATTAGATCTACTTGTTCTGCCAAGGAAGCCTCCTGCAATTCATTTCTGCGATTATACCGGTTTATGGTAAAGTTTCTAAATGTTACAATGGGAGGTACTATGAACTTCAGCATGGTAGACATCATCGAACGCAAGCGGGACGGTGGGGCGCTTTCGACCGAACAAATCAACTGGTTCGTGCGTGGGATCACCGAAGAAGAGATCCCTGATTACCAGACGTCTGCGCTGCTCATGGCTATTTACCTACAGGGCATGGACCGGCGCGAGACGGTGGATCTGACGCTGGCTATGGCGCAATCGGGGGATGAGCTCGACTTGCACGACGTGGCGCCGTTTGTCGTCGACAAACACTCTTCAGGCGGCGTTGGAGACAAGACAACCCTGGTCGTACAGCCGCTGGTCGCCGCCTGCGGCGTGCCGGTGGGGAAAATGAGCGGGCGCGGCCTGGGACCCAGTGGGGGCACTCTGGACAAAATGGAAGCCATTGAGGGCTGGTCGTCCAATCTCTCGCTAGAAGGCTTCAAGGAGCAACTTGCCGACATCGGCCTGGTGCTGGCGGGTCAGACGGCAGACCTGGCGCCGGCCGATGGCAAACTGTACGCGCTGCGCGACGTGACGGGCACCGTCAGTAGCCTGCCGCTTATCGCCGCCTCAATTATGTCCAAGAAGCTCGCCGGCGGCGCAGATGCCATTGTCCTGGACGTCAAGACGGGCAGCGGCGCGTTCATGAAGACGACGGAGGACGCCCGAGACTTGGCGCAGACGATGGTTGACATTGGCGTCGATGCCGGGCGCAAAGTCACGGCGCTCATCTCGGACATGAACCAGCCGCTGGGCCATGCCGTAGGAAATGCGCTGGAGGTTGCAGAAGCCATCGCCGGCTTGCGCAGAGAAGGACCGTCCGACTTCTGGCAGCATTGTCTGGCGGTGGCAAGTCACATGCTCTTGCTCAGCGGGCAGGCTAACTCGCAGGAAGAAGCAGAAATTCTGGTCAGCGCCGCGCGCGACAATGGCACGGCGCTGGAGAAATTCCGGCAGATGGTGACGAGACAAGGCGGACTTGGGGAACAGGTTGACGATCCGCAACGCTTGCCTCAGGCGCCGCTAAAGCATACAGTCGAGGCGCCCAGGTCGGGCGCCGTGGCAGGTATGAACACGGGCGCCCTGGGCTGGGCAGCCGTGCATCTGGGCGCAGGAAGGGCAAAAAAGAGCGACGCCATCGACCACGCCGTTGGTTTCGTCATGCCTGTTAAGGTCGGCGACCGCCTGCAGCACGGAGATTTGATCGCAACCGTGCACGCTCGCACTGAGGAGGACGTGGCGCGCGCGGAGCAAGAGATTCTGGCGGCGCTGGAATGGTCGGACGACGAGGTGGACCCACTGCCGCACTTCTATGGCGCCATACAGGGAGGGTAAAATGGTTTGCCTGGGCGTTGATGTGGGTGGATCGGGCATCAAGGCAGCGCTGGTCGATACCGAGCGCGGCGTCTTCATCGGCGAACGCAACCGCTTGCCGACGCCTTCTTCACTTTTGCCAACCGACGTGATGCACACCATCGGCGCGTGTGTCCGTCCCTTTTTGGAGGACTATTCCGGACCGCTTGGCGTGGGCTTTCCCGCGGTCGTCGTCGACGGCGCGCCGCGCACGCCGTTTACGGCGCACCACGTGCCCGGCTGGATCGATTTTCCCGTGGCACAGCGGTTGAGCGAGGAACTACAACGTCCGGTAACCATGCTCAACGATGCCGATGCAGCCGGTATCGCCGAGATGCACTTCGGGAACGGTCGTCGGGAAAAAGGCGTGGTCCTAATCCTGACCCTGGGAACCGGAATCGGCAGCGCCCTTTTTGTTGATGGGCGGCTCGTCCCCAACACCGAGCAGCGCGAGGGATCGTTCGATGTCCTGGCGGTGGAGGAGTTCATCGCCTGGATCGAGGAGGTCTCCCCGGCCCCCGGAAGCCCGGTGGCCAGGAGGATCAAGAGTACGGCGAGGGTCTTGTCTGTCATGTCGATTCGCTCCTTCTCCGATCACCGGTTCTTCTCCGGCTCGACGACAGAGAGAGTAGGACGCCGGGAGGAGCGTGACGGTGCCCCCGAAACGAATTGCGGAGAAGGACGCACGGATTGTGGAGATCGTGCCACGAGGCGCCGGACCGATTCCTCGTCTCGCCAGCGCCGTCTCCGGCGGCGCGGTCACGTCTC
>CAYSMQ010000286.1:0-6665 GCA_964432035.1 uncultured Ardenticatenaceae bacterium | reverse complement strand
AAACGATTGACGATATTATCAATCAGACCGTAAATCGCCTATTGGATCTGTTTGCAATTGAGTTGGAACAAGACCTCTTCCAGCGATGGCAGGGCGCGGGAAGTCGCCATGAATGACGATGCATTTACCGGCGCGCTGCACTATCTGTCGACACACAACGTGTTGACGTTGGCTACGCAAGGGCCGGCTGGCCTGTGGGCGGCGGCCGTATTCTACGCCAGCGAGCAGTTTTCGTTGTACTTTTTATCGGCCCCGGACACGCGTCACGCGCAGAATCTACATCACCATCCACGGGTAGCGGGGACGATTCAGGAGGACTACGCCGACTGGCAGGAAATAAAAGGGATACAGCTGGAAGGCGCCGTGCAGCAACTGAGCGGCGTGGACCGCGAGGCTGCCATTGCCTTGTACGAGGAGAAGTTCGCGTTTCTGCGGGAGGCGCCGCCACAGATGCGCGAAGCCCTCGAGCGCGTGGACTGGTTCCGTTTGCGACCGGATAGACTCTATTTCATTGACAATAGCCGCGGCTTTGGTCACCGCGAGCGAATACTTTAAGAGTCGCCATGAGCGATGCCGATCGCCAATTGTGGGACGAGAAGTGGTCGGAGAGCGAGGGCACGCGCGAAGTAAGCGATGTGTTGCGACAGTATCGCCACTACCTCGGGCTTGGTGCTGCGCTGGACGTGGCTTGCGGGCTGGGCCAGAACAGCATCTGGCTGGCGCAGCAAGGCTACGGCGTCCTCGGCGTTGATTTGAGCTCCGTGGCATTGACGGAAGCGCGGCGAGCGGCGGAGACGTCTGGCCTAGATGGCAAGGTCTTGTTCGCCCAAGTGGACCTTGACGAATGGCGACCGGCGCCGGAGAGCGTGAACCTTCTTTGTGTCTTGCGCTTCCTAGATCGCGCGCTAATTCCTCACTTGCAGCTAGCCGTGCGCCCTGGCGGTCTGGCGATATACAGTACCCGACACGTGGGCGTTCTCCGGAGACGGCCGGATGCCAATCGCGAGTATCTGCTAGGGCCGGGCGAACTACTGCAGTTATTTGCGGGCTGGCGCGTGCTTGATCATAGCGAGGGACGGGAGAATGCGCGCTTGATTGCGCAAAAGCCAGGCTAGAACCGACCGGCGCATGGAGCGTGCCGTCGCCTGTTTCACGTGAAACAAACCGGTACTAGTGTCACTCTTGTCAACGGCCCATTCCATGCTACCATAACCTCGCGCAAGTCGCTGCGGTGGTCCGGCGCGTCCCCGAACAAACGGTGGGCGTCAGCCACCCTGTCTGCGGACCATCGTACCATTCAACTTGGGAGGAATCGCGTGGATAAAGAATTCATCTGGCAGGCCCGCCCCTGGCAGGCCTTCAAAACTATCGCCATCATTTTCTCATTTATCGTCAACATCATCCTTGTGATAGGGATCTTCCTGGCTCTGCCATTGCTGATACCTGCCCTGAACGGCGTAGCCAAGCCCCTCGTCGGCGGGCTAAGCGATAGCTTCGTGCAGATGGGCGAGGCCTCCATCGAGCGCACAATTTCGGTCGACGATCAGATACCGGTCGTCTTCACACTACCCCTACAACAGGAAACCAACGTCGTACTCATAGAACCGGTACCCATGTCAGTTCCTGCCACCTTTGTGCTGCCTGGTGGCGGCGGTACGATCAACGGCACCGTCATCCTTGAATTGCCACCAGAGACATCGCTTCCGGTCGCCCTGGACATGCAGGTGCCCGTAAGTACAACCATTCCAGTGCAACTGGACGTTGGCGTCGATATCCCCTTGCAGGAGACGGAACTGGCAACACCGTTTAATACCTTGCGCAACCTGTTTGAACCCCTCGACGGGTTCATGGGCGGCCTGCCCCAGAGCAACAACGATCTCTATGAGCGGTTAAGCGAACGTGAAGAGGAGCCGGCGCCTCCTAGCCCGGTTGGCGAACGAGCGCCCTAACTCAGCATGGTCCAATCGCCGCAGCGACCGGTTTGCGACTACGAGGGCTCAGATTACCGAACACGGTTTTGGGAAGGACAGGGCCGAAACTACGAGGACCAGGTCGAACGCGTCGCCTTACGCCGCCTACTGCCCGCTTCCGGCTCCACCCTAATTGATATCGGCGCCGGCTTCGGACGTCTGGCGGACGAGTATGACGGCTATGAGCGGATCGTCCTCTTTGACTACTCACGAACCCTACTCCGAGAAGCGCAGGAAAAGCTGGGCCATGACGCACGGATCCTCTATGTAGCAGGCGACTGGTACCAGATGCCCTTTGTGAACGGGTGCTTTGACGCCATGGTGCAGGTGCGAACGATCCACCACGCAGCCGACGTTCCGGCGCTCTTCTCACAGTTGTCGCGTATCGCCGCGCCACAAGGCCACTATGTCCTGGAGTTCGCAAATAAACGAAACCTGAAAGCGATCCTCCGCTATCTATTGGGCCGGCAAGCGTGGTCTCCGTTTACTCCAGAACCCGTCGAATTCGTCGAGCTCAACTTCGACTTCCATCCGCGCTGGATGCGCCGGCAACTGACCAGCGCCGGCTTTGCACCGCAGACCCAGTTGACCGTCTCCCACTTTCGACTAGACCAATTGAAGCGTTTGGTCCCGACCAACTGGCTTGTCCAGAGCGATCGACTGCTGCAACCAAGCGGCCGTTGGCTGCAGCTGACGCCTAGCGTTTTCGTCGCCAGCCAACATCCGCAAGAAAACAGTCCTGCCCCCGGCGACGCGCTCTTTGCCTGTCCACACTGCCGCACGCCACTCGACCCGCCAGAAAACAACGCGCTTCCTTGCCCGCAATGTGGGCGAAGCTGGCGCGTTGACGGAGGCCTGTACGACTTCAAGCAGCCGATCTAAAAGTAGGGTATAAAAGGGATCTACCGACGACAAATTGTCGTCTAGAAGGGGGCTGATATTATGTCAAGTAAACGCCGTCGATGGACCATCGCCTTGTGCGCGGCGGGGCTCGGCAGTGCTGCAGCCGCCGTCGCCTACGCCACCCGCCGTGTGATGAACAACGCCCTTCCCACCGTGAAGGGCCGGCGAATCGTCAACGGATTGCGCAAACCGGTCGAAATCCTGCGCGATGCCTGGGGCGTGCCGCATATCTACGCTCTCAACGAAGAAGACCTCTTTTTTGCCCAAGGTTACGTGCACGCTCAGGACCGGCTGTTCCAGATGGACGCCTACCGTCGCCTGGGCTACGGCCGGCTCAGCGAAATCAGCGGTCCTGTGGGGTTGGAAAGTGACCGGCTGGCACGCATTTGCGGTTGGCACCTGGCGGCCGAGGCGCAGTGGCGTGGCACTCAAAGCGATCCAGAAACACGCGCCGTGGCCGAAGCGTTCGCCCGAGGCGTCAACGCCTTCATCGAGGAGGGCGCGCTGCCCGCGGAATACCGATTCCTGGTTTGCACGCCGGAGCCCTGGCACGCGCGTGACAGCTCAGCCTGGGGCGCAGTTCTGGCCTGGGGCCTCTCGGCGAACTGGCAAACGGAACTGCTGCGCATGCGCCTGATCGGCGAACTGGGGCCCGAGCGCGCCGCCGACCTGACCCCAACTTTCGATGCAGATTACCAGACGGTATTTCCCGGCGCGGAGCTAGGCTCACGCCTTGGTCAGGCTTTGCTGGACGCCTACCGTCGGGCGGCCGAGACACTGCCCGTGGGGCACGTGCCTGCAGGCGCGGGTAGCAATAACTGGGTAGTCAATGGTCAGTGGACACAATCTGGACGTCCCATGTTGGCCAACGATCCCCACTTACCGCCGGTTTTTCCCACGCTGTGGTATGAGAACCACCTTGTGGGCGGACGCTACAATGTGACCGGTTTCACGACGCCCGGCGTGCCAGGGGTGATCATTGGCCATAATGAGCGCATCGCCTGGGGTATCACCAACGCCTATCCTGACATCCAGGACCTCTACGTCGAGCGCTTTCATTCGGATGATCCGCTGTTATACGAGGTCGATGGGCGCTGGCAGCGCGCTACAGAGCGCGAAGAAGTGATCCACGTGCGCGGTAAACGCAAGCCGCTGGACATACGCGTGCGAGAGACGCGACACGGGCCGGTTATCTCTGACCTGCTGGAGCGCGAGGAGCGCGCGCTGGCGCTCCGCTGGACCTGTCACGACGACAACAACCATCTCAGCGCCATGCTGGGCATGTGCCGCGCAGCGGACTGGAACGAGTTTCGCGAAGCATCGCAAGCCTGGGCCTTTCCCTCGCAAAATGTGGTCTACGCCGACGTCGAAGGAAACATCGGCTATTTGATGCCGGGAAGGGTACCGTTGCGCGGTAAGGGCCATGGCCTGGTTCCGGCGCCCGGTTGGCGCAGCGAATACGATTGGCAGGGCACTATTGCAACCGAAGCGCTGCCGGCCATATTCAATCCTGAACCGGGCTACATCGTCACGGCAAATAACTGCGTGGTCGGCGACGACTACCCTTACCTGCTCACCGGGGAGTGGCTGCCGCCCTATCGCGCCCGGCGCATCGCGCAGTTGATCGAAGAAATGGCGCCGCTGGGCATAGGCGACCACGCCCGCATCCAGACCGATACGGTCTCTTTTCCCGCGCGCGAGTTTGTGCAGTTGGCAATAGACAAGCTCGATAGAAACAGCGTCGCCGCGATGAGGACGACCGCACAATGGGCGCTGGACCGGCTAAGGCGATGGGACGGCGATATGCGAGCGGATGCTGTGGAACCGGCGCTGGCTTTCGCCTGGCAGATAACTTTCTTGCGAGCTATGCTGAACCAGGCGCTGGGCGTCGAGCTTGCCAGCGAACTGCTCGACGAAAATGGGCATGATGAAATTCCAACACATCCCTTTCACGAGATCGCATATGAGCTCTGCCTGCGCTGGTTAAGAGACGGCCCGCCGCCGTGGGTAGGGGAGGTGTCGCGCCTGTTGCCGACAACGTTGGAATCCGCGCTAAATGCATTGGGGCGAGATTTAGGCAAAGACGAGCACCAATGGCAGTGGGGGCGTTTACATTATGTCAAGTTACACAGCCATGTGGCGCGGATTCCGGGCGTGGGGCGTCTCTGGAAACCGCGCACTTACCAGCTAAGCGGCGATAGTTTCACCGTGAGCCAGGCGCGTGTGACGCCGCGCCTGCCGCCCGGCGAGACACACGTCATTGCAAGCTGTCGCATGATCCTGGACGTGGGCAACTGGGACGCCAGCGTCAGCACCCTGCCCGGCGGGCAATCGGGGCATCCCGCCAGTGACCATTACCAGGATAGTGTTGAAGATTGGCTCAAGGGCAAGTATCATCCCATGTTGTATCGTCGCTCGCGCGTTGAGGACGCGACCGAAAACCAACTCATGCTGAGTCCGGCAAAGGCGGCGGCAGAACTGAACCTGCAGTAGTGTAAGCGCCTGGGAGGCATGATCGGTGACAAGCGTGATAGACAGGCAAGTGGGCGAACAGCTCTTGCTCCTATCTCGCCACGCGCTCATCTCCTGCGTCGAGGACGATGAAACGGTTGAACCCGAACGAAAGGTGCTGTCGCCGGCGCTTTTGGAGCAGGCGTCTACGTTTGTCACGCTGACCAACCACTGCACGTTGCGTGGTTGCATCGGCAGTACGCAGGGGCGCCTCCCACTGATACTGGATGTGGCGCGCAATACGGTCGCCGCCGCCAATGATCCACGCTTTGATCCGGTGACTACCAACGAGCTGGACGATATACACATTGAGGTTTCCGTATTAGAGCGTCCACGGCGCATGGCGTTCGTCGATTATGACGATCTCGTGAGCCGCCTGCAGCCGGGAGCTGACGGCGTCATTCTGTCCTGGCAAGACCATAAGGCGCTGTTGCTGCCACAAGTATGGGAGCGCTTACCGCAACCGGATCGATTCTTAGACGCGCTCTGTCGCAAGGGACGAATCCCCAGGCAGGCGCTCTACACCGAACCGCCGTGCGTGGTCGTTGCCACCTTTAAAGTTGCCTGTTTCTCGGAAGCCGACTAATCGCTCGCCAACCTGTTCCACCACTCGCTATAATGGATCTATGTCATCTTGCTCTCGCCCCCACATCGACAACGCTGCACCGTTTCTAAAGTGGGCCGGCGGCAAAAGCCGCCTGCTCAGCAAATATGAGCCGCACCTTCCCAAACGGGAGGATATGCGCCGCTACTATGAACCTTTCATCGGCAGTGCGGCGCTCTTCTTCCACCTACAACCGGAAGAGGCGCGCCTTTCGGATTGTAACTGGAAGCTGGTGGAAACGTACGAGGTTGTGCGCGACCGGCCCGACGAATTGATCGAGGCCCTCAAGCCGCACAAGAATGAAAAAGATTATTATTACAACGTGCGCAGCCAGGATCCACACGATCTGACGCCCGTGCAGCGCGCGGCGCGGCTAATTTACATGAACAAGACCTGCTACAACGGTCTCTACCGCGAGAACCAGAAAGGGGAGTTTAATGTGCCCTTTGGCCGTTACAAACGGCCGAAGATCTGTGATGAGGAGCGCCTGCACGCGGCGTCATGCGCCCTACAGGGTGTCGAGCTGATGGCTGTCGATTTTGAAGAAGCCATTGCCGACGCCGGCGAAGGTGATTTTGTGTATTTTGATCCGCCCTACGTGCCTCTCAACGCGACGAGCAGTTTTACGAGTTATAGTCGTTATGGGTTCGACGACGAGGATCACCGCCGCCTGGCAG
>CAYSMQ010000285.1:0-6709 GCA_964432035.1 uncultured Ardenticatenaceae bacterium | reverse complement strand
CTTCCCAGTCACAACCCGGCATCCTATTCCTCGACGACGTCCACTGGGCCGACGACGCTTCCCTTGACCTTCTGACCTATCTCGTGAAGCGGCTCGCTACCTATCCACTATTCGTCCTCGTGACCTGGCGCAGCGGCGCGCTGCCCACCACTCAACGCCTGCAAGCGCTGCTTTCCGGCGCCCGGCGCTCGAACGCCGCCACACACATCTCCCTGCAGCGGCTCAGCGCCGAACACGTCGAAGAGCTCGTCGAGGCCTCTGGCCTGCAGTCCCCTGGAAACGCGTTCGCCCGGCGCCTGTACCGTCAAACCGAAGGGCTCCCCTTCTTCATCGTGGAATACCTCAAATCAGCGCCGGAATCCCAACTCGCTCAAGACCAGACAACCGCCTCCGAAGGTGACGCTCACGATTCAGACGAAGCCGGCCTACTAGAGACGCCCGCGACCTTCGCCTGGGAATCGCCCGAAAGCACTTTTGGTCAACGACCGCCCGTCGCAGTGCGTAGCCTCATAGAGGAGCGCCTGCAGGACCTGGACGAAGTCAGCCGGCAGCTCCTCAACGCCGCCGCCGTCATCGGTCGCTCCTTCAATTTCGACATTTGCCGCCTGGCCAGCGGGCGCAGCGAGGAAGAGGCTGTGGCGGCGCTAGAGGCACTCCTGGCCCGTGGTCTCATCGAAGAAGTGCCCGCCACGGCAACCGCCTCCTCCCAAACACCGCCGGCGCCGCAGTACGACTTTAGTCACAACCAAATTCGCGCCCTAGTCTATGGACAGACGAACCTCGCGCGCCGCCGATTGCTGCACCGGCGTGTGGCGGAGGCCCTTGTTCAGGCGCCGTCGCGTTCCTTGCACGTCACCGGCTACGGCGGAATCTCCGGACAGATCGCCCACCATTACCGCCTTGCCGGTCAGGACACGCAGGCTGCAGAATACTTTAAACGCGCCGCGGAACACGCCCGCGAGCTCTACGCAAACCGCGCCGCCCTGGCGCACGTGCGCGCAGCCCTAGACCTCGGCCATCCAGACGTTGCCGCGCTGCACGAAGCCAGCGGCGACCTGCATATACTCCTCGGCGAATATGGCGATGCCCTCAGCAGCTACCAGGCTGCAGCAGCCCACGGCGAGGCACACGATCTGGCACGCCTCGAGCACAAACTGGGAAACGTGCACGACAGGCGCGGCGACTGGCGCATGGCGCAAAGCCATTACGAGGCGGCCCTTGCTCAGGCGCGCGCGGTGAGCGGCGACGGTGCGGCGCCTGCCATCCAGGCGCGCATCTATTCTGATTTTAGCCTCGCCGCTCACCGGCAAGGCCAGGAACAGGAGGCCCTGGCGCTGGCCGACGAGGCGCGCCGTTTTGCAGGCCGGGCAGAAGACGACGCGGCGTCCGCTCAGGCGCACAATATTCTGGGTATCCTCGCTCGCCACGCCGGCGACCTGACAAACTCGCAGCGTCATCTGCAAAAGAGCCTGCATCTGGCAACCGCATCGGGCCACCCTGCCGCGCGCATCGCTGCCCTTAATAACCTGGCGCTCGTCTACGGCGATATGCAAAGCGCCGGCGATGAAGCCATGCACAAAGAAGCGCGCGCCACCTTGGAGGAGGCCCTTCACCTCTGCCAGAAGCTTGGCGATCGCCACCGCGAGGCGGCGTTGCTCAACAACCTGGCCGACCTGCACCACGCCGCCGGACGCCCCGACCAGGCCATGGGCCACCTGAAGCGCGCGGCGACAATTTTCGCAGAAATCGGCAGCGATAAACAGGAATGGCAACCGGAAATATGGAAGCTGACAGAGTGGTAGGTAGCGCCCGCTTGCGGCCAAGCATCTGCCGTTGCGGGCGTACCGCGATTAGGAGGCTGCCGTGAATTACCGCCGTCTTGGCCGCTCAGGGCTGCGCGTTGCGCCGCTGGCGCTGGGTACGTTCAATTTTGGTCACGCCACACCCGAGGAGGAAGCCGGTCGCATGCTGGCGGCGGCCCTCGATGGCGGCATCAATCTCGTCGACACCGCCGACAGCTATCACGATGGTGAGAGCGAGCGCATTATCGGCCGCGTGCTGGCCCGCAAAGGCCGGCGCGACGACGTGATCCTGGCCACAAAAGTGCATTACCCGACGGGCCCGGGCCCCAACGACCGCGGCAATTCTCGCCTGCACATCATGCGCGCCTGTGAAGCGTCGCTACGTCGTCTGCAGACCGACTACATTGACCTGTACCAGATCCACCGCCCCGCGCCACAAGTGCCGCCGGAAGAAACCTTACGCGCCTTGGACGACCTGGTGCGTCAGGGCAAAGTGCGTTACGTGGGATGCTCAACCCATCCCGCGTGGCAGGTATTGGAAGCGCTTATGGTGAGCGAGCGGCGCGGTTTTGTACGCTACATTTCTGAGCAACCGCCCTACAACTTGCTCGACCGCCGCATCGAAAATGAACTGGTTCCCATGTGCCGGAAGCACGGCATAGGCTTGCTGCCCTGGGGACCACTGGGGATGGGCCTGCTTGCCGGACGTTACGACCACGACTCGCTACCCTCAGCTTCTCGCGCCGTGCAAATTGGCGGCATCTACGCCGAGCGCGTCACGGCTCGCGGCATTGAGATTGGCCGCCGCTTCAGCGCCCTGGCTCGCGATGCCGGTCTCAGCCCCGCGCAGCTGGCCTTGCTTTGGAATAAGGACCGGCCCGGCGTCACCGCGCCCATCGCCGGTCCGCGCACCCTGGCGCAGCTGCAAGAAGCGCTGCCCGTGCTGGAAATGACACTTTCTGAAGAGCTTAGTGTTGCCTGCGATGCCCTTGTGCCCCCGGGCAGCGCCGTGGTAGACTTCCACAATACCGCGCCGTGGATGAAAATGCGCGTGTAACTATGATTCGAAATTTGGGTTTCAAATTTCGAAACTTTTCTCATGCTCGAGCTAAAGGATTTCCTGATCCTGCCCACCGTCCAGCCCTATGTCCGCCAGCTGGCGGACGACCGTCCCGGGCTGCGCCTGCTCGCCGGTGGTAGTTCCCCAAAAGCGCCTTCTAACCTGGACCCGCAACTACAACAACAGCCGGACCTTGAGTCGCTCCTTCCCAGCGGGCGCGGCGCCATCTTCGGCATCCTGGCCCGTCAGATGCTCGACGACCGTCCCAGAGGTCGCGCCGTCGTCGCCGCCCGGCACAAAGACGCCGTGCGTTTCCCACGCCGTCTAAAACGACGCGTCGACTTCTTGTTGGCGTCGACAGACGACGATGAAGAAATGGCCCAAAAAGTCGCCGCCGCTGCCGCCCGCCGGCCCGCCTTACTCATCGTCGACGAGCTGTCCAGCGCCGCCGTTGCCGAAGCGGCCCTCAACGCCGCGCGCACCAACCGCGTGTTGGCGCAGGTCGACACCGTTTTCCACGGCTCAGCCGTCATCCAGGATCTGTGCGCTATGGGCGCGCCCCTGTCTCCCCTGGAAACGCTGCAGTGGATCGTCACCGTGCGCCGTCTTCCCACGCTCTGTGCCCACTGCAAGGCGCCCTCAACCCCACTTCCCGCCCAGCTGGACGCCATCCGGCGCCGCTACCCACATTTGCAACTCGATCCGCAAGCCGCCTACTACGAAGCCGCCGGCTGCGATAAGTGCGGGCACAGTGGGCGCCTGGACCACGTCTCCGCCTTCGACCTCTTCCACAACCAGGGCTATGAAACCACCTCCCTGCAGTACCAACCCAGCGTGCTACCCCTGGAAGAGTACATTTGCCAGTTGGCCGTCGCCGGCTACATTCCGCTCGCAGATCTGCTCAACGTCCAGGCCGGCGACTTGCGGCGCGCCTACCATCTGATGCGCCGGCAACAGGAGCGCCTCAGGCAAACCGAGCAGACGCTGCAGAACAAATCGGTCGAGCTGGAAGCCGCCAACCGCGTCCTGCGCCACCGCACCGAAGCGCTGATCTCCCTACAAGAAGTGAGTCAGGCGCTCATCGCCGGCGACGAGCCCGGCGACCTGGCCCTGCGCATCACCAGACACACGGCCGCGCTGTGCGGCGCCGACCGCGCCGTTCTCTACGTGCTGCAAGATGCGGACACCGCCGCGGTGCTCGCCAGCCATGGTTGGGATCCCGACCGCGTCCCTCACGAAGTGCCCGCCGCGCAACTGGAGCTGCCCGACGATCCTCAGGCCACGGGCGCCGTCCAGGGCGGTGGCGTGCCTGTGCCCTACGACAAATGGCCGCCGGGCATCGAGCCCCGCGCCGCCGACGTGGAAGGCGTCTACCTCTACGCCGGCCTGCGTCTTCCCCTGCTGGCCCAGGGGCAACCCGTCGGGCTTCTCATCGTACACGCCACGCGCCAACACAGCTTCGCGCCCGGCGACGTGGCCCTGCTGCACTCCTTCGCCAACCAGGCAGCCCTCGCCCTGCAGCGCGCGGACCTCATCGACCAGCTACGCGCCAAGATCGCCGCCCTGGAAGCCGCGCAGGCCGGTCTGGCCCAAAAAGAACGCATGGAACGCGAGCTAGAGCTGGCGCGCCAGGTGCAACAAAGCGTCCTACCCCGCGCGGTGCCCCAGATCCCCGGCTTTCGCTTCGCCATGCGCAACGAGCCCGCACGCCAGGTCGGCGGCGACTTTTATGACGTCATTGCCCTGGACGACGACGAATTCGCCATCGCCATCGCCGACGTGTCCGACAAGGGCATGCCCGCCGCCCTCTATATGGCCCTCTCGCGCAGCTTGCTGCTTTGCGAAGCGCGCCTCTCCCGTCGCCCCTTCGACGTCATTTGTAGCGTCAACGAGCTGTTGCTTGAACTCGGCCGTCCCAACATGTTCGTCACCGTCTTTTTCGGCCTCGTCAATCGCCGCACGCGCCAGCTGCGCTACGTGCGCGCCGGGCACGACTACCCGCTCCTTTTGCGCGGCGACGAAATCCAGGAGTTGCACGGGCGCGGCATGGCCCTGGGGCTCATGCACACCCGGGCCGAGCGCTACAGCGAGGAAACGGTCACCTTGCAACCCGGCGACCGCCTCATCCTCTACACCGACGGCCTCACCGACGTGCTCTCCCCCGAGCAAGCGTTCTTTTCCCGCGAGCGCCTGGGCCGCCTGCTCCAAAGCCACGCCGACCGCCCCCTCGACGCGCTTTGCCCCGCCACCTTCGAGGCCCTGCACGACTTCCGCGCCGGCGCGCCACAGTTTGACGATATGACCATGCTGGCAATAGAGGTCGATCCCGTCTAACACCGCGCCACCAACAGCTCGCGGCGATAGGTTTCAAGATGGCGAAAATACGCTCACGCCTTGACCCTTCAACGTATGCAATAGCGCCAGCACGGCCAATTCCTTCGCTTTGGCCTCCACTTCCACCGTCAGATTGCACTCCCCCGCTAGTTGTTTCCACGAGACAGGAAATTCATGGGGGTTGCTGTATTCATGATGGCGCTGGGGATGAGCGCCGATCCAGCCGTTGCGCGGTGACGAGATGTGGAACAGCGGCTCTCGCTTCCATGTCGCCACGGCCGCCCGCGTCACGTCAGCCACCGTGCGCCCATCGCGAAGCACGCGATGATGGTGGACGTCGTAGACAAACGGTATCCCTTCACGCTGGCACAAGGGAAGCAGATCGTCCGGTGTGTACACCCGACCATCATTCTCCAGCGTGAGCCGGCTTCGGACCGCCGTCGACAGGTAGCTCAAATTGGACGCCACACGCGCCAGCGATTCTTTCTTGTTTCCGTATGCCCCGCCGCCGTGAATATTAATCACGTCGGCGCCCACCCACTGCGCCACCTGCGCGTGGTACTCAAGATCGGATAGCGAATTAGCGGTGACATTGGCGTCCGACGAACTGAGCAACGTAAACTGGCCCGGGTGAAACGAGACGCGCAAATCATGCTCTTTTGCGTAATCGCCACAGGCCTTGAAGCGCTCCACAATCTGCGCCGCCGCCGGCAGATCTTGCACCTCGTACCCCACGTCTGGATGCGTCTTGAGCGGTAGAACCCCGCTGCCAATGCGAAAAGCGCCAATGCCATTGGCGGCGCAAAAAGCCAGCGCCTGCCGGAGGGCAGCGGCATTTTCCAGAATTAGTCGGGAGAGTTTTTTCAGCCCCGCCCGTCGATCCATCGTCAACAGATGCGTAGCAGTCGTACTCCTGAACTGAATGGGCCTGTGCGCAAATTTGCTGACGAGACCGAGTCTTAGCATGCGGAATAGTAGCGTCCACAAATATCGACGTCAACAGGTCCGCATCACAACCTATCGAAAACAGGTGCTATGGTCGACAGTCCACCAACATGATCAAGGCGCTCAAGATGATCATCACTCACTGTTTCCCCCCATCTCGTCAATCTGTCCCTGGTGCAACGCCTCGTGCCCCGTATAGGCGTGCAGCCACTGCAACCCGTTCATCGGCCGCAAACCTCCCTCATGCGCCAGCGCCGTATCCGCGTTCTGCGGCCAACGCTCGAACAGCAGCCGCGTACCCTGCCGCGCGCGCTCAAACCAGTACTCGATGACATCCTTACTCGTCCCATACGGCGGTGGCGGCGGCAAAAAGCGCACCCCGTCCGGCGGCTGTACGCCTTCCAACAAGGGGCGAGCGATCATCTCGCGCACGTATATCTCGTCAATGGCCAGATGCATGAATATCTCGCCCAGCGACCACACCTCCTCCCCCTCCTCCGCCGGCGGCCTGCGATCCAGCTCCTCCTGTGAGACCCTCGCCAGCCGCTGCAACGTCTCTGCACGCACC
>CAYSMQ010000284.1:0-6750 GCA_964432035.1 uncultured Ardenticatenaceae bacterium | reverse complement strand
CCCCCCTTCAACGCCTGGAACGAACTACACCTGCCCGACGAGTGGCCCCTGGCACACTATGAGATGAGCTTCCTGCTGCCGCACTTCTTAGAAGAGGACCGCGGCGACATCGACGTTTATTTCACCCGCGTCTACAACCCGCTGTGGATTAACCCCGATGGGTTTATGTGGCTCGATGCGCTGCGCGACGAGGACAAGATAAAGTGCCACGTGGCGCTGACGCCTACCTGGAATGAATCGGCCTGGTTTGCCGACTATGTGCTGCCCATGGGTCATTCCGGCGAACGCCACGACTTGATGAGCCAGGAAACGCACGCCGGTCAATGGATCGCCTTCCGCCAACCGGTGCGTCGCGTAGCCCTGGAGAAGATGGGGCAGCCAGTACGCTTTACTTACGAAGCGAATCCGGGCGAAGTGTGGGAAGAGAATGAATGGTGGATCGAGCTTTCGGCGCGCATGGATCCCGACGGTTCACTTGGTGTGCGGCAGTGGTTCGAAAGCCCCTATCGTGAGGGCGAAATCATCACGGTCGACGAATACTATCGCTGGATATTCGAGAACAGCGTGCCCGGTTTGCCCGAAGCGGCCGCCGAACAAGAACTGACGCCCTTGCAGTACATGCGTAAGTACGGCGCCTTTGAGGTGACCCGCGACAACTACGCGCCGTACGAGAAGCAACTAGGCGACCTAGATGAACAATCCCTGCAGCCTGGCGGTGAACTTCGGCTAAACGGTTCGCGCTTCTCAGTTGACGACCAGAAGCGAATTTGGAAAGAGAATGGCGTGACGCAGGCGCCTCATGGCGTCGTTGTCGATGGACAGGCCAAAGTGGGCGTCAATACACCAAGCCGCAAGTTTGAGTTCTTCAGCCGAACACTCTACGAATGGGGGTGGTCAGAGCGTGATTACACGATTCCCTGGCCTCTCAAAAGTCATGTGCACCCCGATAACATCGACCGCAGTCATGGCGAGATGTTGCTGTTGCCCAACTTCCGCCTGCCCACGCTAATTCATACACGAAGCGCCAACGCTAAGTGGCTTTATGAGATTAGCCACAAGAACCCCATATGGATGCATCCGCAGGATGCGCGCCGGCTGGGCGTCGACACGTCAGACCTCGTCCGTGTAGAAACGGAGATCGGCTACTTTGTAGACCGCGTTTGGGTCACAGAGGGTATTAAACCCGGCGTCATCGCTATGAGCCACCACCTGGGTCGCTGGCGGCTGCAAGACGACGCCGGCGTTAATCCCGGCATGTCCAGCCTGGCGCGTCTAGAGAAAGAGGGCCGGCAGCACAAACTGAACATTCTGAAGCAAGGCGGGCCGTGGTCTACGTTTGACCCGGATACCAGTCGCATCTGGTGGAAGGACGTCGGCGTGCACCAGAACTTGACCCACGGTGTCCATCCCGATCCCGTTAGCGGCGCGCACTGCTGGTTACAAAAAGCGATTAATGTCAGCAAAGCGGGGTCCGACGATCGCCACGGCGACGTTTGGGTAGACACGGAACGGTCCATGGACGTTTACCGCCGCTGGAAGGAGCTGACGCGGCCCGCCAGCCAGGTCAGCCCGGACGGCACGCGCCGCCCCTACTGGTTGAAGCGTCCGCTTAAACCGGTGCCGGACGCTTACCGCCTCAAGGTAGAAGTCGAGAAAGGGAGTTAACCATGTTCCTCAAATACTTTTATGATCAGAATCTCGCTCACGCTTCGTATATGGTCGGTTGCCAACAGACCGGCGAAGCCATCGTTATCGATCCCGGTCGTGACATTGAACCCTATTTGCAAGCGGCCGAAGAGAACGACTTGGAGATCGTCGCCGCCACCGAAACCCACATTCACGCCGATTTTGTGTCTGGGTCGCGCGAACTGGCAGAACGCGCCGGCGCCCGTCTCTATCTTTCCGACGAAGGCGATGAAAACTGGAAATACGGCTTTCTCTCCAGTTACTACCACCGGCTGCTGACAGACGGCGACAGCTTCGAGATCGGTTTTGTCAAGTTCGAGGCGCTACACACACCGGGTCACACGCCTGAGCACCTCAGCTTTCTGCTGACCGACCGTGGGGGCGGCGCAACGGAACCCATGGGTATATTCACCGGCGACTTTGTTTTTGTGGGCTCCATCGGCCGCCCCGACCTGCTAGAAAAGGCTGCCGGGCTGGCAAACACGGCTGTGACCGCCGCGCGGGACATGTTCCGCTCTTTGCAGCGTTTTAGACAACTGCCCGACTATTTGCAGGTATGGCCCGCACACGGCGCAGGCAGCGCCTGTGGCAAGGGCCTGGGCGCTATTCCCTCCAGCACTGTGGGTTACGAAAAGCGCTTCAACCCTGCGATGGCCTACGACGACGAGGAAGCTTTCGTCGAGTATCTTCTGGCAGACCAACCGGAACCACCACGCTACTTCGCCATCATGAAACGCGTCAACAAAGAAGGCCCGCGCCTTCTGCAAGACCTGGCCAGTCCCTCGCATCTGCCCGCCAATCGCCTACCGCAGCTTCTGGAAAAAGGAGCACAGATCATCGACACACGATCGGCTGCCAGTTTTGCCACGCAGTTCGTCCCAGGCACTATCAATATCCCCTCGCACGAACTCTCGAACTGGGCCGGCTGGTTGGTTGATTATGACCGGCCTCTCTACCTAGTAGTGGATAGCGTGAACGTTGATCAGACAGTACGCGATCTAACCTATATTGGCGTTGACCATATCGCCGGTTATTTCGAAACGAAGGCGGTCAGAGCGTTGGCGGAGCAAGGCCATCCGGTTCGATCATATGACGTGAGCGGTCCTGATGCTTTGGCGGATCCCATTATCCGTGGCGAGCTTACCGTCGTCGATATACGCAATCAGACCGAATGGGACGAAGGACACATCCCCGGCGCTCATCACATCATGCTGGGCTATCTTGCCGAGCGTAGCGATGAAATCGTGGATGGCAAACCCATCGTCGTGCAGTGTCGAACCGGCAACCGCTCGGCCATCGGCGCCAGTCTGCTGCTGGCCCAGGGAGCAAAAGACGTCATTAATATGCAGGGTGGCATTCGCGATTGGGTGAGCGCCGGCCTGCCTGTCGAAAAATAGAAAAGGGAGGCGCATCATGCTTGAATGGCTCCTACAACCGTGGCCTTGGTACATCTCAGGTCCACTCATCGGTCTTACTGTTCCTTTACTCTTGCTCCTAACCGGGCACAATCTTGGCGTTTCCAGCAGCTTGCGCCACCTGGGCGCTGCCTGCGCGCCGCAGCTTAAGCTACCCTACTTGAGCAAGGATTACAACTGGCGCGATCACACCTGGAACATCTTCTTTGTCGCCGGTATCGTCGTTGGCGGCTTTGTCGCTAACTTTTTGCTGTCCACCGAGCCGGTGTCCTTCTTGCCCGCTCTTTTTTCCAGCTGGAAGGGCGCGCTGCTACTCTTTGGCGGCGGACTACTGATCGGCTTCGGCACCCGCTACGCAGGTGGTTGTACCGGTGGGCACACCATCTTCGGCATTTCGGCGCTCAACTGGCCCAGCCTGGTCGCCACCATTTTCTTCTTCGTCGGCGGGCTGATCATGACCTGGTTGATCCTACCATTTTTGCTATAAGCGTGAGGGGAATGGCATGATAAGAAACAGGCTACTCACATTCGGCATCGGTATCTACTTCGGCATTGTGCTGGTCAAATCACAGGTCGTTTCTTGGCAGCGCATCCACGAGATGTTTCTGTTCCAGGATGCCTACATGTATCTGGTAATCGCCTCGGCCATCGCCATCGGCGCACTTTCTTTATTCATCATCCGGCGCGCGAGGACGAAAGCGCTGGGTGGAGAAGCGATCGTCATCGAGCGCAAGCCGTTTCACAAAGGCGTGGTCTTCGGCGGAACCTTCTTTGGCATGGGTTGGGCCATTACCGGCGCCTGCCCCGGCCCCATCTACGGTCAAATCGGCGCCGGCACATTAATGGCCATCTTCACCTTTCTAGGAGCCCTAGCGGGCATGTACCTCTATGCATTCTTACAACCTCGACTACCACACACCGGCTGGCAATTCCTTCGCCCCGGCCGAGGCAGCGCTGGCGCGCCAACATAGCTACGCGCTTCTCAGCCGCCTATTTTTGGATGGGCTCACAGACGATCTGCTGCCCACGCTACAACAGGTCGCCGCATTGGCAGCGTTGCTACCGTCCTCATTTGACGCCGATGAAGCCGCTGCCACGCACTACGAACTCTTCGGCCTAAACGTCTTCCCCTACGAAGCCGTTTTTCTGGACAGCAGCCCTCGCAGATCGGCTATCCAACTGGGTGGCCCGGTTACGCAGCGTGTCGAGCAACAGATGCAGGCGTCAAACTATACACCGCAGGCCAGCGACGCTAGCCCTGACCATATTGGGCGTGAATTTGGGTTCCTTGCGCACCTTAGTGACGCCGAAGTCGACGCCTGGGAAGATGGACGTGACGACATAGCCCAACGCCTACACGTGCGCCAACGCGACTTCTTGCATGGCCATCTTTTGCGCTGGTTGCCGGCGCTGGCTCAAGCCATCCGCGAACAGGGGCAGCCGTTTTATACGGCCCTCAGTGAGCTGGCGCTGGAACTGGTGCAAGATCATGCCTTGGCGCTCCCGCTTTCAGAGTTGGAACCTTCTGCCCATACTGACAATACTCCCTCACTGACGGACGAAAAAACGGGACTCAGAGAGATCGCGCGCTTTTTGTCCGCGCCCAGTCTCAGCGGCGTTTATCTTAGCCGCGACACAATAAGCGTCATGGCCCGCGACCTGGGAATTCCACGCGGTTTTGGTGGGCGGCAGCAGATGCTCGAAAACCTGTTCCGCGCCGCCGTGCAGTACGATTCCCTCGATACCTTACTGCAGGCCCTGGACGATGTTGCGCTGCGCTGGCAACAGGCCTATCGTGACGCCTTCATTGCCGATCTACATCCTTTTGTGCAGCCCTGGCAGGCGCGCACGTCGGCTACGCGAGCGCTTCTTGAAGAGATGGCCATCATCAGCCGGGAATATAGCGACTAGAGCCTGACCCAGCGCCTGGCTAAGCCGTTCGCTCCTCTCGCAGCAAATCTACAACGGTGCCCATGACCACTCGCGCACAGGCCATCAACTCGCCGACTTCCACAAACTCGTTCGGTTGGTGGCAGACACGATAGTCGCCCGCGCCAAAGTTTACGGCGGGAATATCTGCATCATAGATGAAATTTCGCACGTCACAGCCATAGGGCACGGCCCAAATCTCGGGCTTCAGACCACCGACAGCAGCTACGTTCTCACGCAACGCCTCGACCAAGGGCGAATCGAGGGGCGCTTGCACCGGCTCATTCCACTCCAAGAATTCAATTTCGTAGCCGATCTCGGGCACCCCGCCTATGGCACCCGAAACAATCTCTTCTAACTCAGCCGTGACAGCTTCGACCGTTTCACCGGGCAACATGCGGCGGTCCACAGTGAACTGGCAACGACCGACCAGGCTGTTGTGCGCGCCACCAGCTTCCACTAGCGTGATTCGGCAACTGGGGCTGGGCGAAAGTGGATGTGTTTGTCGGGAGATGCGCCGGTGGTACTCGCGTAAGCGGGCGGCAACTTCTGTAAAGGCGGCCATCACGTCCGGCGCGCCGGGCTGGGCTAGACCGCAATGGACGGAAGGCCCGGTCAGTGTGATCTCGTGCCAGGTGACGCCGCGGCTTGCCGGCCCAATGCGCAAAGCCGTGGGCTCCAGGACGATGGCGAACTCGCCTGTGTATCCTTCTTTCAGCAACGTGCGCGTGCCCGGCTCATCCATCTCTTCGCCCATGGGCGCCTGCAGCATTAACGTACCCGCAAAACGGGCCCCGGTATCGTGCAACACTTTTAGGATGGCCATGCCGACCGCCAGCGACCCTTTCATATCACACGTTCCTCTGCCGTATAGCCGGCTCCCCTTGCGTGTCACTTCATAGGGCGGCGTATCCCAGGCATCATGCTCGCCGGCATCCACCGTATCCATGTGCGCGTTGAGGATTAACGTCGGACCCTTGCCCGTGCCTCGATACCAGGCCACGACTTGGGGTCGCTCAGGATCTGGTTCCAATACCAGCTCGCTCTCAATACCCCAACTTTGCAACGTCGCCAGAATGAACTCGGTGCAGGGCTTTTCTTGTCCGGGTGGGTTCGGCGTCGGGATGGCGACTAGTTGGGATGTCAGATCGACAATCAGCTCTTCGGAAAGGGACTCTATCAGCGTTTCTTTGTCAACAGCCATAGCCTGCGATTCTAATGGCTAAGCGGATCGACAACAAATGGCGCTACCCAATCACCGGAAATAGGCAATCACCTCACCGAGCAACGTAACAGCTTCCAACGGCTCGGGCCCCAGCGGTGGGCCGAAGCTCAGATGCCTTACCCCATCGGCGACGAGCGGTTCTAAGCGCGCGATCACGTCCGAAGGTTGCCCCACAACGCCAATACGCAGCATGCGCTCGTCGACCATCTCCACGGCCTTTTCTTCATTCCTCTCTGCGTTGAGCACGTGCTGAATCGGGGCAAAATCGTCAGCTGTCAGATCCAATTGTTGTAGAATCAAAGGACTTAAGCTCGGCCCGTAGTAGGCGACTTTTCGTGCCAACGTGTGCTGCGCCGCCTCCCGATCGCTCGCCAACGAGACCCAGATGCAGGCTGCGAAGTCCAGCGCACCCCGATTTGCTTCTCGACGCTCTGCGCCCACATCCACCAACGGCTTCACGGTATAGTAATGTTCCGGAGGAAAGAGCAAGGGCAA
>CAYSMQ010000283.1:0-6771 GCA_964432035.1 uncultured Ardenticatenaceae bacterium | reverse complement strand
GCTGCCGCCGCGCAAAATGGCGGCATTTCCCGTCTTCAGACTCAACGTCGCGATGTCGATGGTTACGTTCGGTCGCGCTTCATAGATCACACCCAGCACGCCAATGGGAATGCGCCGCCTGCTCAAACGCATGCCGTTCGGCAACAGACGGCTTTCAATTTCGGCGCCTACCGGATCGGGCAAGTCGACAATACGCCGCGCGTCCGCCGCCAAGCCCGCCACGCGTTCCTCCGTCAGCAACAGGCGATCAAGCAGCGCCTCCGAAAGCCCGTTGGCGCGTCCCTCTTCGACGTCCTTCGCGTTTTCCGCCAGCACCACGTTGGCCTGGCGCTCGAGTTCATCGGCAACAGCCAGCAGCGCTGCATCCTTCTGCTTCGTCGTCAACACTGCCAATTGCCGGCTCGCAGCCCGCGCCGCCTTTCCCATTGCAACCAAATCAGTCATCGAATTACCCTCATGAATCGGCCTATCAAGAAGCGAATAATTGCATCGAATGAGCGCGAATTACACGAATCAAAGAAATCGAATAATTCGTGCCAATTCGCGAAATTCGATGCAGCCTTAAATCAAAATCAGATCGTCCCGGTGCACTACCACCGGACCATAAGCATAACCCAGCCGGCCCAAAATTTCATCCGACTGGCAACCCATGATGCGCGCCACGTCTTCATGCCCGTAACGCGCAATGCCCCGCGCCAATTCTCCCCCATCCCTATCACGGATCGACACAGCATCTCCTCGCTCGAACGCGCCCTCCACCGCGATGACGCCCGCCGGCAGTAAGCTGCCACCATTTTCGCACAATGCCCGCGCTGCTCCCTCGTCGACCGCCAAAACGCCCGCCGGCGAAGGGCCCGCCAGAATCCATCGTTTGCGGTTTGCCAGCGGCGTTTCTAGCGCCGGAAACTGCGTGCCGACCTTCTCCCCGCGCGCGGCGCGCAAAATCACGTTCGGCGCGCGCCCGGCGGCGATAACGGCGTCTGCGCCAGAGCGACGCGCCACATCCGCCGCCTGCAGCTTCGTAGCCATGCCGCCCACGCCCAGCCCGCTCACGCTGTCTCCGGCGAGCCGTCGCAATGTTTCATCAATCTGCCGCACTTCTGGTATCAACTCCGCATCCGGATCGGTACGAGGATCGGCCGTGAATAAGCCCGCTTGATCCGTCAGCAGCAGCAACAGGTCTGCTTCTGCTAACAATGCCACCAGCGCTGAAAGATTATCGTTGTCTCCCACCTTTATTTCGGCCGTGGCCACCGCGTCATTTTCGTTCACCACGGGCACAATGCGTTGCTCCAGCAACGCTTGCAGTGTGTCACGCGCATTCAGAAAACGTTGCCGGTGCTCCACGTCGTGACGCGTCAACAATATCTGGCCCACATGAATATCGTAGATATCAAACAGCCGCTCCCAGGCCAACATCAGCCGTGTTTGTCCCACGGCTGCAAAGAGCTGCTTATTCGTCACCGTATCCGCCAGCTGGGGAAAGCCTAACCGCTCGCGGCCCGAAGCAATGGCACCCGACGTGCAAATAATCACATCCACCCCTTCGCCGTGCAACAGCGCACACTGCCGCACGAGCTCCACCAAATGCGCGCGGTCCAAGCGCGGCGTCCCCCCCGTCAGGACACTCGTTCCCAGCTTCACTACGATTCGGCGAAAGCGGGAGCTAACCGGTTTATCGATCATGACAGGGGTATTTTACATGTCCCTCTACAGGCCAACAAAGACATGTTTTTCAGTTTTAAGGGCCCGCGACCGGCGCCGCCGGCCGATCATGTCAGGTGAACACCGATCAATCCTTGGGCCGGTGCCGCATGATGAAATCTTTGGGCTCTATATAATCTCGCAAGACGCGTCGCCGGTCCAGGCCGGGCCAATCGCCGGGATCGTTAAAGAGTACCTCAGTAGGACTCACGTCGAAGTGCAGATGAAAAGGTCCGTTGTACTCATCCTGCCCCACCGTGCCGATCTGCTGTCCACGCTGCACGCGCTGTCCGCGCTCCACGTCGATACGTCCCAGGTGCGCCGAGCGCGTGTAAACGCTGGGTCCGTTCTCTGCGACCGGATCGTGCCGGATGACCACCATATTGCCCCAGTGCCGCATGCGCCCGGCAAATGTCACTGTGCCGCTGGCGGCTGCATATACCGGCAGCCCGCGGTCACTGTCCCATTTCGGTTTGTTCAGGTTGAGATCGGCACCCGTATGATAGTTAAAACTATCACGCAAACGGTAATAATTGCCAAATGGGTTCGCGTCCGTCCATTCACCGGGCCACAGCTCCTGGGCGCGCCGCTCGCCCTGCGTGCCCACCGGCGCGTCGAAACCATCCGCCACACGTACTTCATCCGGCGCCGGCGGCTGCACTTGGCGCCAGCGCACACCGGCGAAGGCAATTCTCCTCCCATCCTCGCCCGTATGATTGGTCAGGTTCACCTGTCCACTCATCGGATTGTTGGCATCCAGCTCATAAACACCGAGAGATACCCACTGATCCGAAAAGCGCATCTGGTTCACTTCGACAACGATGGGGTCCTTCTCGCCCACGACGCCATGGATGTGATACTGTGCGCGGCGCGTCGTGGCGTGCTGTCCCGGTACCCACACCGACACATCATAATGACCCGACACCTCAATGTCCGGGAGCCAGATCGACCACACGCTGCTCGGCGTGTCCGAAACCGTGCGCGCATACTTAAGCGTCCGTCCTCCTTGTTGCATTGGGATAAACGCCGCGTAGGGAAATTGAGGGTATAGACCATCGCGATGACGCTCGTCGCCCACATGAATCGCTATCTCCTCATCCTCAGACTCTGGTTCTCCCTCTAAGCCCCCTTGCCCGTCGTCATAAACATAGGTCGCAATAGTCTCCCAAAGTTCGCTGCCGTTATAGCGCCTGTTACCCAGATCATAATAGGCATGTTCCCAGCTCCAAAACGTGACCGCCGGCAATCCCAGCGCCCGCGCCTGGTCGAGAAAACGGTAGATTTGTCGCGGTGAGGCCGACCAGAAGAAGCGGTCACCGTTACTCTGATAAGTCTCGCCGAAAGCTGCGCCCGTGGGCACGAACATTTTGCGGGGGAACATTTCGCGGTACTCTTCGTAGCTGCGACGGAGATTCACCAGCGCATCGCCGTCTCCCCTGGCAACCCAGTAAACTTGGGGCATGGCGATGTCACAATCTTCCATAAACGCTGCAAACGGGAAAGATGGGTGGTGACGCAGGAAACGGTACGAAGAGAAGCCCACAACGGCTCCCTGCACGTCGTTCAGCGCGTTGCGCAACGCGCCCATATAGTCTCGGGCGCGAGTCGCGCCTCCCGCTGCCGACCAGCGGCGCTCACCCAGATCTTCGGCATTGACGACCAGCCCCTCCATCTCAAAGTAGCGAGCGCGCTCGGCGAATTTGCGCGCCTGTTTCTGGGGATCCGTGTCCTGTCCATAGGCGAACGCCCATCCCCACACCGTAATATCTCGCTCGCGCAACGCCGCGATCAGATCGGCTGTCGCCTGTTCTTTGACGCCGTCCGGATCCTTTTCGACAAGCGGATAGTTATCTTCTCCATCTGCAATCTTGACGATAACGTGTTCGACGCCCGCGGCGCGCGCCTTGTCTGCGGCTTCCTCGGCCGAACGAATGCCGGGACGCGTCAAAATCTTTTCTACTCGCCACGTGAAATACCCTTTCCCATTTATCACCGCTTTAACTCCTGTGCCAGCCAACCGGCTAGCTGTCGCTGCCGCCGGACCCGTCGTCGTGCCTCGTGTCGCAATGATCGACCCTCGATACATCTTCTTACCACTATTGGTGAATGAGACGCGGTACTTCCGCGCCCACTGCGTCCGCCGTCACCGGCTCTACGACCGGGCGCTTTGCCCACACCTCGCGCGACTTGCGCCCACAGCCAGTCGCAATCAATGTCAGCCTTATCTGTCCTTGCAGCGCCTCTTTGATTGTCGCGCCAAAGATCAGGTTTACGTCTGGATCGGCCCGTCGCCGGATGATCGTCGCCGCCTGTCGCACTTCGTCCAGGGTCATCTCCGGCCCGCCACTTATATTAAAGAGCACGCCACGGGCGCCGTCTATGGTCACATCCAGAAATGGCGAATTGGTCGCCTGTCCCGCTGCGCGGCGCGCACGCTCCGGTCCACTGGCGCTCCCCATGGCAATAACTGATGGGCCCCCGCTGCTCATGATCGTGCGTACGTCGGCAAAGTCAACATTTACCAGGCCCGGTGCATTTACCAGTTCGCTGATACCTTCAACGCTCTGGCGCCAGATTCGCTGGGCCAATTCGTAAGTCTGGTGAAACGCTACCCTACCGCCGGACATAGACAGCAAGCGGTCGTTGGGAATGACGACCAACGTGTTCACATCTCCTCTTAGCACTGTGATGGCTTGCTCCGCCTGCTGCATGCGCACCAGGCCTTCAAATGAAAACGGCGTGGTAACAACCGCCGTCGTTAGCGCCCCTTCACTCCGCGCGACGGAGGCGACTAACGGAATCAGCTCCATAGACGTCGATCCCCCAAGCCCGCCCACAATGAATACCATGTCGGACCCTTTTATCGCCGACTGCAACTCCCGCCGCGGCAACTTTAAAGACTCTCTTCCCCTTTGCCTCTCTGCAAAAACGCGATGCGGCGCTCGTGATTTCTCCAAATCGCGGGCGCTACTATCCAGCGTGACATAATCAACGCCGGCAATATCCGCTTCGAGCATGGAATTCACAGCCGTAATACCGCCGTAGCCCACCCCCACAACGCGAATCTTGGCCAGTTGCTGAAATCGCTTCCTCCTTAACATCTCTTTCTCCTCCCATCAAATGAGCACAAACCTTGACAAGGTAGTGATTATAGCGTAAATTTATCGTGAATTTTACGTGAACGCCAGTCGAATTTCAAAAATGGTACCTATGTCCTTGGCCGGGTGGGTACGAGGGATACTGCAATGGCCGAACAATACCTCACCGTTGACAATAAAATCTTCGTCGGTCGTGTCGAAGAACAGAAACAGTTTCGAGCCGCCCTCCAGGAAGTAAGCGAGCCGCCGCCGCACGAAGATTTGCCGTACGTCTGTCTTCTTTACGGCGACGGCGGCATGGGAAAATCGACTCTTGTCAAGCGCTTCTGCGATATCGCCCGCCAAGAAGAACCGTTCGCCGACAAGTTCCAGTTCCTGTGGCTCGATTGGGAGGACGAGCGCAAGAAATTCCCCAGTCTACAAGTTGGCCAAAACCAGATTAGCGAAGAAACCGTCTTTGAGACGATCTACGCCGCGGCCATCCGTGAAAAATGGGGACGCCAATTTGTCGCCTATCGCAAGGCAGTAAAGCAACAAGAAGAAGCAGCCGAGGAAGTGCAGGAAGCGCTGGAAAGCGATGAGGGTTGGGACGAACTAAGCGTCCTGCGCGCCATCGGGCTCGATGCGCTTGCCAGTATCATCAGTTTCCGTTTGCCTATTATCGGTGCCAGTGGACAGGGTCTGGTTGAGGCCTTCCTGGAAGCGGGCATTCAAGTGGGCCTGGAACAGGCTATTAAACTACGCACGACCTTGGACAAACATCTGCGCGCCAGGCTGAGTGACGACCACTACGAATATCTTCTCAACCCACATGAACAACTGGCGCGCGCGCTGGGTCGCGGGCTCAATCGCGTCGCCCGGCGTAAGCGCCTCATCGTTGTGCTCGATTCCTACGAAATCGTAGATCGCATCGATCTTTGGATGCGCGTCGTCATACGCAGCGCCGGTCCTCGCGTCATGTGGATCATCAGCGACCGTAATGATCTGTTAAACAGCCGCCAGTTCGGCGACGATTACTTCAAAGGGTACGCTGACGACTTCCCCCGCCGCCTGCTGGCCTACCAGATGCGCCCTCTGGCTATCGCCCACATCCGCACTTATTTTCAGGCACGGGTGCCCGAGCGCGTGCTCGGCGACCAGGAGACGGAGGCCATCAGTCGCGTTACGCGAGGCATTCCACTCGCGGTTCAAGTAGCGGCCGAAATCTGGAAAGCGGGCGCCTCGCTTGACGAGATCATCGGCGACATCACCGGCAGCACACCCGGTGGGCAAATCGTGCAGAAAATGACCGACCGCTATCTGCAACACGCCGTCGAAGACGCCGACCGCGAGATTCTTTTCGCCCTGGCCCTGGCTCGCGGCGATGTCGAAATACTGCGCGCCATGCTGCAACCGGCAGCCGGAGAAACGTTCGACCTGGAAGAGTTGCTGCGACGTATGGAGCGAGATTACGCATCGGTGCACGCCGCGCGCGCCCGTCTACATGACGATCCGGCCCTATTTTTCCAGGAGTACCTCAAGAGCGATCTGCGCCGCACCACCGGCCGCGTGCAGCGCTTAAGCCAGAAAGCCGTCGAGGTGCTGCGCGCGCGTCTGGTCACGCTCGAAGAAGAGCTACCCCGGCTGCAGGACCGCTGCCGCGACGATAACTGGGTTCGAGCCGCCCTGGATCTTGCCCACTATTTGTTCTGGCTGGATGAGAATGAGGCGTGGCGCTGGCTTGTGACCCGCTATGTGGAGAGCATGGCCTATAGTCGCAATCTACGCCACGGCTTGCTACAAATCGCGCGTGAGTGGAAAGGCAATCTGAGCCGGAGCGGCGAGCGCCTGCTGCAGGTACTTGATATTGGCGGACCTGACGAAGCTGTTTTGCTCAACGTGCTCGAACAGCTCAACGCGCGTGGCTGGCTCGACGGTCCGTACGGTGCAGAGCGCCGAGCCATTCTGCGCATGCACAGCGCCGCACAGT
>CAYSMQ010000282.1:0-6784 GCA_964432035.1 uncultured Ardenticatenaceae bacterium | reverse complement strand
GAGGATGTGGGTGGACAGCACCACCGTCCTGGTGTGGGCGAGCCGCCCGATCAGGTCGAGCACCTCGCGACGACCAGCCGGGTCGAGTGCCGACGACGGCTCGTCCAGCAGCAGCACCTCCGGGTCACCGACCAGGCAGCTGGCGAGGCCCAGTCGTTGCAGCATCCCGCGGGAGAACCCGCCCACGCGCCGGTCCGCGGCGTCGGTCAGGCCGACGTCCGCGAGCACCTGCTCCACACGCGCTGCGGGCAGGTGCGGTGCGGTGAGATGCCGCGCCAGGTCGACCACTTCCAGGCGGTCGAGGTCCACTTCAAGCGCAGACAGTTCTGGTATAGCCGTCAGCGCCTCCTCGAACACCGTGCGCTCGGGCGCCATGTGCGGTTCCTGGGCCAGGATGCCCCAGGTCAGGTCGGTTGCACGAAACAGTTCGCCGGCCCCGGGCGTCAACTCCTGGGCCATGATTTTCATCAGCGTCGACTTTCCGGCGCCGTTGGGTCCCACCAGACCGATGCGCTGGCCTTGCTGCACTTCCAGCGAGACGCCGTCGAATATTTTTCGGCCGCTCAGGCTTACTGAGACGTTCACCAAATTGATTAAGACCCCGGTCATCACACTACCTTTCTTTGTGGCGATGGTCGACGCGTTCGTTCACACCGTTTGCACGATGCAAGTGGTGTCATGGTATAGTGAGTATAATCCAAACGCCCGAACGTTAGCCAAGTTTAAGCAAATAAAAGAGGAGGCCAATATGTTTCTTACAGCCATCACACACGCCAGCGCCCGAGACAAAGACTATAATTTTCGCGGATTGACGGCGAGCGGTCAAGAGGAATCCGTCGCCGCGGCGCGCCAGTATCATGATGAATACACGAAAAATCAGGGCTTGCCGCCGGTGGGCCGCATCGTTAGCTCCCCGAAACCGCGCTGCCTGGAGACGGTTATTCTCTTTGCCAAGGGGTTAGCCAACGACGGTATCAGCGCTTCGAGTGTGGAAGTGGATGCGGGACTTGCGGCGGGCAAGATCGAAGGGGGAGAGTTAGCCGCGCTGTCTGAAAACGGCGATGGGGCGCATGTTCTCGTTTCGGGTCATGCCGACCTGGTGAAGACGCTGCCGCCGGGCGTCACTCTGGGCGAAGGCGCAGCCGATGGGGGCTGGTTTGCGGTGCGACCGGTGCTATTTCAGGTCGAAATCGAGCCGGGTCAGCCGTGGGACGCGGCGAACGTTCACTTCTGCGCTGGCCTGGTCGACGGACGATGGCAGCGTTTGCTGGCGGACTAACCCGCGTTGCGCAGACCTAATCTTTTCGCGATGATCTCAAGAGAATGACGATGGACCCATTGTCGCGCAAAGCGCATTCAGAACGGATGAGACTGCCCTTCGACGAAATGCGCGACGCCGCTTACGTCTCTACCCGCCTTGGCCTTCTGGGCGTCTGGCGCAGGGTGTGGGGCGAAAACCGTCCAGACTAAGGCTCAACCTCCTCTTCTTCCACTTCAATAAGAGGCCCATGCGTCCAGTCGGTCCAGCCCATATTTTTGCCGCGCTGCGCCGGGTCGGTCGGGAAGTCAGTGCCGTAGACGTCATTGATCACCCAGGGCACCCAGGTGTCGTCACCGTCGGCCCACCATCCGTCGAACGGAAACTCTTCTTGAAGGCGCTCGATGAATTGCACCGCGCGCAGGATGGCCTGATCTTCCCAGTTCCAGACGTCGAACCCTTGCCGGTGCAAAATATTGGCCTGCACTACGATTCCCTGTAATCCTTCCCACGGATAGTCAGTGTGGCAGGGAGGCACCGTGAAGCTGCAGCCACGCCGCATTTCTTCCGGCTGGGCGCCGTCGATGTTCAGTCCGTCCTTCACGGAGCCAGGCGGGTTAATGGCCACCGGCTGCTCTGGGTCGGCCTGCCAGGAAAGGTCCTGACGGAAACTGAAACCGGCGTAGGCTTCGCGGTCGCCAAGGACTCCTTTCAAGACGCGGGCAGTGCGCAACAACTCCGCCTCATCTTCAAGGTAAACGGCGACGGCTGCGCGGCTCGAGCCGGCCATGTGCCCGTGGTTGTTTGCGCGTCGTTGGTGTTCCTGCACGACGGAGCCATCCGCCCACTCCACATAGATCAACTCCCCAATCCAGTCGCGGAACTCCTCGTCCAACTCCGGATCATAGTTGGCAAGATCAATCAGATCGGCAGCGATAACGTAGGAAACCAGGTTGCGGCCAACGATAACCGCCAGGGCACCTTGATCAGAGTCCGGCCCTTTTTGCAGGCCGGTATACTCGGTGCCCATGACGGCTGTGATGGCTTCCACGGCTTTTTCCCGATACGATTCTTCGCCCGTTCGCGCGTAGACCAAAGCGATAGCCAGCGCCTGCACGTCGCTATTTGCCGTGTAACCGGCCATATTTGGTTCCTCAAGTTCATCATTGGCGTGAGCTTCTAGCCGCTCCCAGGCCACGCCCTCCATGGGTAACGCCTCTAATTCCGCCGCCGAAATCCACAGGCCGGGAACCGCATCCAGGGTTCGGGATGGCGGTGTCGCGGTAGGAAACGGCGTGACGGTCGGCGTTCGCGTCGGCGTAGGGATCAGCGTGGGCGCCAGCAACAATGAAGATGATCGTGGTCTCGTTGGCGTCGCCCTCTCGGCATCAGGAACCGCGAAATCCGATATCGCCGTGACGGGGACAACCGTTGAAGTCGGCGCCGCGGGCGTTGCTGCGGCTACCGTACAGCCCGTGAGCAGGGCAAGTGCAAGTACGGCAGCTGTTATCCAGAAATGTGAGTTGCCGAGAACCATATGCAGACCCTTGTGGTTGACACTATTTAGCATTCACCGCCTAAAAGGGGGGACGCGCCCCATACCATTATAACCGATCCTATCGCGCGAACGACAGAAGCTAATTCAGAACTAAGAGCCGTCGCCGGCTAGATGAGCCTGTAGGGGCTCCAGATGCTCCTCGTGATGATGCCGGTAGGAACTCACAATGACGTCGCTAAGCGTGTATCCGGCCAGCCGCGGATACGTTTCGCTGTCGAAGTATTCGTCTTCGGGAGTATCTTTACTTAGCTTCATGAATCGCATATAGCCATCGCGCCAGGCGCGATAGACTTTATTCCAGGTGTCATCGCGGTACTTCTCGAATATCCAGGCGTTCACCCGATCGAGATCTTCCTCTGACTCGGGAGACAGGTCCGGGGGCCAGCCGGCAAAGGTGGGCTCTCTATCGTCCAGCGCCGCCTGCAAGCGCTCGTTGGAACGCTGCTGCCAGGCCATCAAGTGGGCCATGACGTCTTTGATTGAGAGCCCGCCGGGCAACGCTCGCGCCGTGATCTGCTCCTCGCTCAAGCCTGCCAGCAGCGATTGCCAGCGCTCGTATTCCTCTCTAATTGTGGTCAGGATCTGGTCTTTGCTGTCCATTCAGGTTCCTCCGTATCGAGAACACCAGATCCTGATTATAACATGGTAGCGTTACTGCTCCACGATCACCGTCCCGGCCATTCCGGAATGGATGCTACAGAAGTAATCGTACGCGCCGGCCTCTTCGAACGTGAAAGTGAACGTTTCACCGGGCGCAATTTGACCGGAATCGAACATGTCGGACGGAGCATCGCGCGTGCCAGCGGTGACAGTGTGAGGGACGTTGTCCTCGTTCGTCCAGGTCACTGTGTCTCCAACCTGCACGACGTTGGTTTGGGGCACAAAGGCGAAGTTCTGCATGGCGACTTCAGTGGTCGGTTCGGCGTCTTCGGGCACCTCCATGCTAACGTCCTCGCCCTCCGTTTCTCCCTCCATGTCGCCCTGGGCAGCTTCGCCGGCGGGAACGAGTCTATACACTTTCCCCGTCTCTCCCGTAGGACCCGGCGTTTCCGTGGTCAGGATATACAGTTCGCCGTCAAGGTCCTCGCCGATAGAAAGCAGGAACTCGTTCAAGTTCCCATCTTCGCGGTCGGCGATCGTCAGCTCTTCCATGGGCCATAACTCACCTTCTGTGTCCGAAGGCATCGCTACAAATAGCTTGCCCAGACCCTGACCAAACTGTGTACTCCAGTCGCCAAAGATGTACTGGCCTTCAAAGCCAGACAGCGCCTGTCCACGGTAGATGTAACCACCGATTATCGATAGGCCCAGTCCGCCTTCCTGGTTTGCGTTCTGATACTCGATGACCGGATCGATCAGCGGCTCGCCATCAGGCGTTTCGTCCGGGCACTCCTCAAGATCTTCAGCGGGATTGGAAGTACTGAAGCAGTGTGTCGCCTCCTTGACATTCCAGCCGTAGTTGCCGCCGGCGGTGACGATGCTCACCTCTTCCCAACGATCCTGTCCCACGTCGGCGACGTATAGCGCGTTGTCGCCGCCCACGTCAAACGACATGCGGAAGGGATTGCGAAAGCCATAGGCCCACGTTTCGGGGAAGGCCTCTTGGCCATCGACATAGGGATTGTCCTCAGGAATGGCATACGGTTGACCGTCCGCACCCTCGCCGTCGACGTCAATGCGCAAAATTGAGCCAAGCAGGTTAGACGTACGGTCCTGCCCGTTGCCGCCCTCGTTCACATCGTACCAATCTTCGACGTGCCCCTCGCCGACATCGTTGGCGTTGCCGCCGTCACCCAGCGGAATATACAGATAGTCGTCCGGACCAAAGAGTATTTGTCCGCCGTCGTGGTTAAACTGCGGTTCGTCCACCTGCAACAAGATCTGCTCCGAGTCCGGATCGGCCACGTTTTCGTCGTCGACCGAGACGTGGAATTCGGAAATGTGGCTAGTGTGGTTGAATTCCTGCGGCGCGCCTTCGCGGAGCGGTGCGCTATAGTAGACGAAGAAGCGCCCGTTATCCGCAAAGTTGGGGTGCAGGGCCAGACCCAGCAGGCCGCGCTCGTCGAACCCTTCCATTAGCGTCACCATGCGGTCACGCACGTCCAGGAACGGCGTCTCCAGCAGCTCTCCGTCCGCGTTGAGCACGTGAATGAGACCAACCTGATCAGCGATCAGATAGCGTCCGCTGCCGTCGTCGATCGGCGTGAACACGACCGGGGACGTTAGCCCCTCCGTGACCAGTTCCAGGCCAATCTGGCCCACGTCGCCTTCTGGCGCGGGCTCCGCCGTCTCCGTGGCAGCCGGCTCAGTTGCCGGAGCCGCCGGCGTCTCAGGTTCTTCGGCCGGTTCGGTTTCGGCCTCTTCCGCCGTGGGCTCGACCGTCTCCGTGGCCTCCGGCTCCTCTTCCGGTTCCACGACGACAGTGCCTTCAATGCCTTCGGTGACGTCTATCTCAATTGGGGTTGCCGTTTGGTCTGCTCCGCCGCACGCTGCCAGCAAAAGTAGCGCAGCCGACAGAACGACGAGCGGAATAAGCTGTTTCAAGTTTCGGTAGCTGTACATTCTTGCCTCCGGTTTGGTGGCTTACCATTACGTTACAACTACCTAAATACCAGGCGCGGGCAAATTTGCCATTGGACTTTGGCACAGAGGAAGGACACAAGTTGGATATAATGTTGCCCGCTAGGCGCAACACTAGGGCGCGTGCGTCCAGTCCGTCCAGCCCATGTTCTTGCCCATGCGCGTCTCCTCGGTGGGGAAACTGGCGCCATAGACGTCATTTACGAGCCAGGGCACCCAACGATCGTCCCCCGTTGCCCACCACTGCGCGCCGGGATAACGTTGCTGCAGGGTGTCCATAAACTGGACCGCGCGCAGCACGGCGCCATCTTCCCAATTCCAGGTATCGTAGCCTTGCCGGTGCAAGATGTTGGCCTCGACAACGATGCCCTGCAGGCTGCCCCAGGGGGCGGCTGTGGGACACGGCGGCACCTGGAATGAACAGCCACGGCGCATTTCCTCTGGCATTGCCCCGTCGATGCTGAAACCGTCCTTACTCGCGCCGGCGGGATTGACGCCCACGGGTCGCAGGCGTACGTGTTGCCAGGAGAGATCGTTGCCATACTGGAAACTGGCGTAAGTATGGCGATCGCCGAGAAAGCCTTTGAAAACGCGTGCCGCACGTTCCAGCTCGAGCGGATCCCCAAGATAGGCGGCGACGGCGGCGCGACTGGCGCCGGCCGTGCGACCTATACTGCTGGGGCGCTGCTCGGAGACCGCGACCAGCGAGCCGTCCTCCCTCTGCTCGGTGAGTAAGCGGGAAATCCAGGTACGGAATTCGGCGTCCAGAGTGGCGTCGTTGTTCTCCAGGCCGATCAAATCGGCGGCGATGACGTATGAAGCCAGATTGCGCCCTAGGCTCTCGGCTGTCGCGCCCTGTGATGAGCCGGGACCGTCAAGCAGACCGGTAAACTCGGTGCCCATGGTCGCGCGAATCGCCTGCGCTGCTTTCTCGCGGTAATTAAGGTCACCTGTTCGCGCATAAACGAGAGCTACGGCCAACGTCTGCACATCGTGATTTGCGTCAAGACCGGCGATGTTAGGCTCCTCGAGACTGCCATCGGCCGTCTCCAGCAACCGCTCCCAGGCCTCCCCCTCCATAGGCAGCGTCGCCAGCTCGCTTGCCGAAACCCAGATACCGTCGGCGGCGGGCTCCACCACTCTGCGCGGGGGCGTCGCCGTCGGTGTGCGCGTGGGTATAGGCGTCGACGTGGGTGTGGGAATCAGCGTCGGAACGCGGAAGATCGTGGGGCGCACTTCAGGCGACGACGTGACGGTCGCCGCGTTTGAGATAGCTGTCACGGCAACGGCCTGCGGCGTCGGCGTCAAAATCTGCGGCGATTCTTGTGCCCCCCGGCAGCCCACCGCCAGGAGTAGAAGCAGGGTCGCTATTGGGATCAATGTTTGTC
>CAYSMQ010000281.1:0-6791 GCA_964432035.1 uncultured Ardenticatenaceae bacterium | reverse complement strand
GGGAAAGAGACGGCCAACCCACTGCGGTATCTGCGGGAACATTTCTAAGATTCCAGGCGCGAAGAGCAAAATGCCCAGCGCCTTGAGTAGCCCCAGCAGCGCGTCGACGTTGTGGACCAGCGAGCCCATAATGATGCCGATGGCCGAGGCCATGACCGCGCCCATGGTGACGACGGTGATGAGCAACAGGGGCCGGTTGCCCAAGGCGTCATTGAGCAGCAATATGACGAGGCCCATGAGGGCGCTGATCACAATACCAACGAGCATCTTGGCCATGTAGACGTCCAGCAGTGAGGTCGGCGTAGTGGTCAGCGCCACCAGCGTGCGTTTCTGCTTTTCTTCGATAAGCGAGGAGGCGGGGATGAGTAAACCGCCTAGCATAATGGCCATGAGCAAGATAAGGGGCAGGAGCCGCTGGCCCCACGTAGCGGTATCGGCGCTGCCTAACTGCTCGCTTTGCACGCCGACGGGTAACTCAACGCCCAAGACGTCGACCACGGTACGGCCCACGGCCGATTCCAGCAGCAGCAAATTGCTCACGCCGGCTTCTCCCCAGCGATAAGCGGTGAAATTGAGCTCCTCCTCGCCCTGTAGCGCCTGCTCGAAGTCGGGCGGCAGGCTCAGGCCAACCTCCACTGCGCCACGCTCGACCGCTTCCTGCAAGGCAGCATCAGACGCATAGATGGTCGTGTTGATGCTTTCGTGCTCTTGCAGCGAGCGTGTCAGGCGACTCTCGCCGCTTGCATCGTAGATGCCCAGGCGCGGTGTCTGTGCGAATAGGTCGCCAAATACCAGGGCCACCAACAGGCTGAGCACAATGGGCACGACAAGTGAGTAGATAAAGAAAAAGTTACTGGCGCCCTGGCGCAGTTCCTTTTGCAGTAATATCCAGAGTCTTCGTAAACTCATTAGAATCGCCTCCTTAAGAAGGCCGCGCCCAGCAGCAGCGTGCCCGCGCCTGTGGCAAACAGAATGGTCAGATTACGGCCTACATCGGCCCAACCGGCGTCAAAATTGAGGATGCGGTGCAAGGCATCGACGAGGAAAAACGAGGGAATCAACTCGATCCAGCCCGTTGCCAGGCCGGGTAGCATGATGGAGATGGCCGGAATGGCAAAGAGAATGATTACTAGCATGCCCCAGGCCAGTACGGACATATTGTCCCTGGAGATGGCAGCGATAAAGAAGCCGGTACCTACGATGAGGAAGCTGCCGAGCAACAGCGTCGCCAGGAGCAACAATGGAGACGTACTGATCTTTCCCGTGATGGCAACCAGCAAAACGAGCTGCCCAAATGCCAGAAGCATGCCCATCAGCGCCTTGCTGGTGAAGAATTGGTGCATGCGCAACGGCGACGTCAACAAGGCCCGCGCCGTGCCCTTCTCTACTTCCTGAATGATGAGCGTGGCCAACCCCAACACTTCGACCGACAGAATAAAGAGCAGCAGCATGGGGATGATGCGCTCGCGCATCGGTATGGGCGTGTCATAGATGTCATTGCCCAACACAACTGGCGTCTCGTTAACGCGACCGAAGGTGGCTGCCGCGCTGGGATTGGCCGCATTGGCCATGACAACCAGCAAATCATCATAGACTTGCTTGACTTCGGCGGGGATGCCAGGCGCGTAGACGGCCCCAATGTCGGTCGCGTCGCCCTGTGTAATCTCCGCCGCTTCTTCCTCGGAAATAGTCAGTCCCACCAGATACTCGCTGTTGTCGTCCTGTAACGCGTCTCGCAGCGCTTCTTCTGACGTAAACAGGGTGTAGTCAAAGAAGTCGGCGAACGACTCGTCAACCGTCGTGGCCTGCGCATTTTCCAGATAAATGGCGACGTTAAGTCGATCGTCTGCTTCGGCGGGCAGCAAGAAGTATAGGGCTATGTAGGCCACCAGCCCCAGGACGGTGACCACGGCAAAGAACTGGTTGCGAAAGAAAAGCTTGATGTCTTTTAGTACGAGTGCGCCGATCATCCCTGTAGCCCCCTGCCGGTGATCTCGATAAAGATATCTTCCAGCGTCGCTTCTTCGCTGTGTACGGTGACCACGCGGTCGTTCTTAAACAGCTCGTAGATCGTCTGCGCCGACTCCTCGCCGTCCAAAGGTATTTCGCGCACCTCGGTTTCGCCGCCGGGTAGCTCAACCTCTACCTTGAGCGCCCGCTGCCCGTACTGGCGCTTCAGCCGGGCGGGTGCATCCATGGCCACGATCTTGCCTTTATTGATGAAGGCCACGCGATCGGACATCTTGTCGGCTTCGACCATATCGTGTGTTGTCAGGAAAACGGTTGTTCCTTGCTCGACGGCGTCACGAATCAGGCCGTGGATCGTTTGCGAGGAAACCGGATCCAGACCTTCCGTCGGTTCGTCGAGGAAGAGAATCTTGGGGTTGCTGACGATGGCCCGCGCCAGCATCAGCCGCTGCTTCATGCCCTTGGAGTAGCCGGCGACATGCTCTTTCTCGCGCCCGGCAAGTCCCACTTTTTCCAGTAAGCCCATGGCGTCGAACTCCTGTACGCCATAAAGTCTGGCAAAGAGATTGAGATTTTCCACGGCGTTCATCTGCTCATACAGGTTCGTATTTTCAAAAGAGACACCTATCTTTCTCTGCACCTCTTTGCGCTGCCGCACAATGTTCATGCCCAGTAGCTCGGCCGTTCCCTCAGCCGGCGTCAGCTGGCCCGTCAGCAGCATGACGGTCGTCGATTTGCCGGCGCCGTTTGGGCCCAGCAAACCAACGACCTCGCCCGGCGCCACATCGAACGAGATGTGGTCGACGGCCAGGTTGTCGCCATAGTTGTAAGTTAGATCTCTTGCAGAAATTGCGGGTTGTGTCATTGTTCCTCTCTTTGGCAGTCGCCAGGCCAATTATTGTGGGTTGTTGAACCACACGGCGACATGTTCCATATCGATAAGGTGCAGGGATCCTTCTTCTGCACCCAGCAAACGTTCAATGCTACGCTCGTAAGTCTCCAGCCGTGGTTCCATGCGTCGCACCGCTACATCTTTGCGTTCCCCTGCCAGCATCATACTCACCAGAGCTTCCGAGAACGTGCGGTTCAGCACGAACACCAGTCGCGCTGCCTCTTCAGGATGCGCCACCTCAAAGGCACCTTCGTTTACGCCCTGGCGAATGATGTCGGCAAAAAGCGGCGCCATTTTTTCTGTCGCTGCCTCCACCATCTTGGTCCGAAACAACACGTTTTCATCCTGGTAATAGACACGCACCGATTCGCGAACGAATTCAGGGTTGTCCACTTTCCAGCTGCCAATCTGTACAAAGAGCTGCTCGAACTTTTCAGCAGCGCTCATGGACGGGTCGTTAAGCACCGTTTCCACTATCTCCTGCAGTTGACCATAGAGTTCCTCTATAAGCTTTTCCACTAGGGCCTCCAGCAGATCCACCTTGGAATCGAAGTAATGATAGAAAGTGCCTTTGGCCACCCCCACAGCGTCGATGATTTCTTTCACCGACGTCCGCTCATACCCCTTGCTATAAAAAAGAGCCTGGGCGACCTCTAGGAACTCGGCGTGGCGTTCGTCGTACTCTTTGACAGTACGCGTCACAAATCTTCTCCTTACTGACCGACCGTCGGTCAGTGATAGATACTATAAATCATAAACGCGCGCGTGTCAACTGTGTCAGTCGAGCCGCATGATACCCCGCTCCAGGGCCACGGTGACGGCCGCGGTGCGGTCGTCGACGCCCAATTTGTCGAAGATGCGTACCAGATGCGTTTTGACGGTAGCGGTGCTGATGTGTAGCGCTTTGCCGATGTCGCGGTTGCTGTTGCCGCGCGCCACGAGCTGCAGCACTTCGATTTCGCGTTTGCTGAGCGTTTCCTCGCCGGGCGCGCGCATGCGTTCCATGAGCCGGTTGGCGACGGTTGGCGCCAGAACCGATTCTCCCTTTGCCACTTTCTCGATGGCCTGAAACAGCTCTCTGCGGGGAGAATCTTTCATCAGATAGCCGGTGGCGCCGGCTTCCACAGCGCGCAGGATGTCCGCGTCGCTGTCATATGTCGTTAACACCAGAATGCGCGCCTGGGGCCACTGCTCTCGTATTTGCTCGATGGCCTCCACGCCATCCATGCCCGGCATACGCAGGTCCATGAGCACGACGTCCGGCTGCAGGCGGCGGAAGAGGTCAATGGCCTCCCGCCCGTCGCTGGCCTCGCCCACGACCTCGATGCGCCGGTCGTCGGCGGTTGCCGCGTGTCCCGCAATCATGCCGGCTAACCCCTCGCGCACGACGGGATGATCGTCCACAATTAACACACGAACAGGTTCCATTTAATCCTCGCCTTTGTTGCTAATTGGAATCTCGATGACTAACGTGGTGCCCTCGCCCGGCTCACTTTCAATGAGAAGCGTGCCGCCCAGCTGTTCGACGCGTTCGCGCATTGCCTTCAAGCCAAAGCCACTGCTGTGGGGCGAAGGTGTGGCGTTGCTTATGCCGCGCCCATCGTCCTGCACGTCGAGGACGACGACGTCGTCAATGTAAGACAACGTCACGGAAACCGCTGTGGCACTGGCATGTTTGCGCGCGTTGGCCAACGCCTCTTGCGTGGCGCGCAACAGGGTAACGTCGACGCCGGGAGGCAAGGGGATGACGTCACCCGTGGTCCTCGCCGTGACCTCGATGTCGGTTTCTTGTGACCAACGGTTGGCGACGCGCTCGACGGCCTGGGGCAGCGATTGTTGCGCCAGCAGATCGGGGCGCAGGTCGTGCACCACCTCGCGCGCCTCGCGCAGGCTATCGCGGGCCGTGTCGCGCGCGCGGTTCAGGTGGCGTCGCAGGGTCTCTGTATCGTCAGGCAGCGCCTGTTCGGCAGCTTCCAGGTGCATGACGATGCTGGTGAAGCCCTGGGAGAGCCTGTCGTGAATCTCTCGCGCCAGGCGCTCTCGTTCCTGCAGGGCGCCTTCGCGGCGTTCGGCGGCTGCCAGCTGCGCTCGCGTGGACTCTAACTGCTCGATGAGCTCGCGCCGGCGAATGCTTTGCCCGATGATGGCGCTAATCCACACGCCGAGAAAAATGGCCATGCCCGTGCTCACGGCATAGATCCACACGATAGGGTTACTCAAGCTCAAGGATCCGCCCGTCTGAGCCAGCACGGCGAGCACGGCGACGACCAGGCTGAGCGCGATCGCCAGCGAAGTCTTAAGGTAGATGTAAATGGCGGGAAAGAGCCCGGCGAGCATGAAGTAGAAGACCGGATGCACGAAAAGCAGCGGGTACCAGACGGCAACGGCGAGAATGAGCAGGGGCAGGCCCAGGCGCGCATTACGCCAGACACGGTCCTGCCCCAACCACAGTAGCAGCGCGTGCCACAGCGCCAGGACGATGACCAGCACGGTGGCGGTGCTGCGCGCGTTTGCGGTCAGGCTGGCGTCTGACAGGGCCGTAACACCACTAAAGAGCAGCGCGCCGTAGTAAATAACGGTCCACAGCCAGCCTAACCGTTCCCAGGCATCGCGTCGTTGGCTGTCACGTGCTTGTTTCTGCATAGAATTCCCTTGCTGCTCAGTGTAACAGAACTTTATTCCCAACGGAACGTGTAGCGCGTGATCACCAGGCCCGCAACCAGCATGAGACAGACCACGCCCAGGGAGATCGTGTTCCATTCACCGGCGAACCACAACTCCTCCAGCAGGATTACCACGTGCGTCAGGGGTAAGAATTCCGCGATGCGCTGCATCGTCTCGGGCATGATCTGCCGCGGCATGGCGGCGCCGGATAAAAAGAGCATGGGGTAGAGCAAGGCCATGCCCACTGCCTGGGCGCTGCGTGGCGTAGGCATTACGCCGGCCATCATGAAACCGACGGCGAAGAAGCTAAAGGACGCCAGGGCAATGGCCGGAACCATGGCCAACGTCAGCGTGGGTGGACGCAGGTCGAAGAGAAGGCGCCCGGCGACGACGAGAATAGCGATGCCCAGCGCGGTCATCAACACGTTCACGGCGACCTGGGCCCACAACACGGTGGACGGCCGCAGGGGCGTGGCCTGGTAGCGGCGCAGAATGCCTTGCTCGCGGTAGTTGGCCAGCGTCATGGGAATGCTGAGCAAGCCGACGGTGCCGATGATCAAACCGATGTAGCCGGGTAGCGAAAGATCGACCTGGCCAAAGCCGCCCAGGAATGCTTCGGGCTCATTGCCAAAGATGCTTCCAAAGACGATGAGCAGCATCAAGGGAAAAATGAGCGTAAAGAACGTCGCCAGTGGTTCGCGCAACTGTAGTTTCAATTCGGTCCAGGTTAACTTCGATAACTGTTTCATGGGTGTCCTCCGTCAATTCCTAATCTGCCGGCCGGTATGGGCCAGAAATACGTCCTCGAGCGTCGGCTGCTGCACGTCCAGGTCTGCGGGCTCAATGCCCCGTTCGAACAGGGCGCTGCTGACGCGAGCCAAAAGCGGACCTTCGCCCAACACCACGACCTGGCGTCCGTGTTGCTCCACAGCAACGACGCCTTCCAGGTTCTGCAACAACGTGGGATCAAGTCCGTTGGGATTGGTAAAACGCACGCGGGTGCCTGCCTGCAAAGCGGCGATCAGCGCCTGCGGCGTGTCCAGGGCCACCAGCCGTCCATGATCGACAATCGCCACGCGATCGCCTAGGGCCTGGGCCTCGTCCATGTAGTGCGTCACCAGCACGACCGTCTTGCCCTGGCGGCGGATGTCGCGAATGGCGTCCCAGGTGGCTCGGCGCGCCTGGGGATCCAGGCCCGTTGTGATCTCATCCAGGAAAACCAGTTCCGGATCGTTGATCAGCGCCAGGGCGATGAAAAGCCGCTGCT
>CAYSMQ010000280.1:0-6794 GCA_964432035.1 uncultured Ardenticatenaceae bacterium | reverse complement strand
TCTCGCACGGCGGGGCTGACCCCGTCTGCGAATTGGCGGAAATTCTCGTTAAACATGCCGGCAAGGCGAGCTGCCTGCATATCGTAGGCCTCAGGATCGTCCCAGGTCTGGCGCGGATCGAGCACCTCGTCGGGCACGCCCTGCACGTGGCGCGGCACGTGCACGCCAAATACCGGATGCGGCGCCGTTTCCGCGTTCTCCAACTCGCCACAGAGGGCTGCGGAGACCATGCGTCTCGTGTAGGCCAGTTTCATGCGGTTGCCCTGTCCGAAGGGGCCACCCGTCCAGCCGGTGTTGACCAGCCACACGTTTGCGCCGTGCGTCTCAATCTTATCGCCAAGTAGTTCGGCGTACACGCCGGGGTGCAGGGGCATGAACGGCGCGCCAAAACAGGCGCTAAACTCCGGCTTGGGCTCCGTAATGCCCGTCTCAGTGCCTGCCACTTTCGCCGTGTAACCGCTGAGGAAGTGGTACATGGCCTGTTCCTTGCTTAGTTTGCTGATGGGCGGCAGGACGCCGAAGGCGTCAGCCGTCAGAAAGAGGACGTTTGACGGATGTCCGCCAACGCCGCTGGACGAAGCATTAGCGATGTGCGAGATGGGATAGCTGGAGCGCGTGTTCTGTGTGAGCGATCCGTCGAAGTAGTTAACGCGGCGGGTTTCAGGATCGTAGGCCACGTTTTCTAAGATTGTGCCAAAACGGCGCGAGGCTTCAAAAATGAGCGGCTCGCTCTCTTCGGTAAGGTTGATGACTTTGGCATAACAGCCGCCTTCGAAGTTAAAGACGCCTCGGTCGCTCCAGCCGTGCTCGTCGTCCCCGATAAGCATGCGGTCAGGATCGTTGCTGAGCGTGGTCTTACCGGTGCCGCTGAGACCGAAAAAGAGAGCCACGTCGGCCTTGCCTTTGCCCACGTTGGCGCTGCAGTGCATGGGCAGGACGCCACGGCGCGGCAGGAAGTAGTTGAGGGCGCTAAAGACGCTCTTCTTAATTTCGCCGGCATATTCGGTGCCGCCGATGAGCACCAGGCTGCGCCCGAAGTCGACGAGAATGAAGGTCTGGCTGTTGGTACCGTCCTGGTCCGGAGAGGCGTGGAAGCGGGGCATGTCGATGACGGTGAACTGCGGCACGAAGTCGCGCAGCGTATCCGGGTCGAATTCACGGATGAACATGTTACGCGCAAACATATTATGCCAAGCATACTCGGTAATGATGCGCACAGGCAGGCGGTAACGGTCATCAGCGCCTGCATAGCCATCGAAGACGAAGACGTCGCGCTGCTGGGTGTAGGCCAGCACCTTGCGCAATAACGAGTCGAAGTTTTCCTGGCTGATGGGCCGGTTCACCTTGCCCCACCAGATGTCTCCTTCTGACGTCGGTTCTTTGACGATGAACTTATCGTTGGGAGAACGTCCGGTGTGGTCGCCGGTGCGCACGATCAGGGGGCCGAGGTGGGCCAGTGTCCCTTCACGGCGGCGTGCAGCCTGTTCGTAGAGCATAGGGGTGGTGAGGTGCCAATAGACGGTGTTCGCGTTGCGAATTCCGTGGTTTTCAACACCGAAATGGCTGGGAAATGGGCCAAAGTCTTGCATGTGGGATGCCTCCGTATTTACACGACGGGCCGGGGATGTGTGGTTCGCTCCTACCTCTAGTGTGAAAAAAGTCACTAAGACCGGACGCTAGTTTAGTTGACTATAGGAGCCACGTCAAAAAGTTGCCCCTAGCCGCAGTAAAAGTTATACTACGGGGTGCCCGGGGTGTGGCTCAGCTAGGTAGAGCGCTCGGTTTGGGTCCGAGAGGTCGTCGGTTCAAATCCGGCCGCCCCGACAGAAGGACGCAGTTATTGCATCGTTTTATGCGGGCATAGCTTAGTGGTAAAGCTCCGGCCTTCCAAGCCGGCGACACGGGTTCGAGCCCCGTTGCCCGCTCTTTTTCTCTACCAGTTCTGGTAGACTTGCGGGCCCGTAGCTCAACGGCAGAGCAGTCGGCTCATAACCGATCGGTTCTAGGTTCGAGTCCTAGCGGGCCCATTTTTTATGGGTGGGTGACATCTTTCCGGGGGAGGAGTGTCTGTCGCTGTCATTACTCCACTACGCTCCCCTGTCCTAGCGGAATCCCCAAATGCTGCTCCGTAATTCTCTGATCCAGAATCGGAACCGGCCGTTGCGTGAAGGCGTCGTAGAGCGTCACCAGCGCGCCGAGGGTTTGGCCCTGCGGCGCGGTGGGAGAGACGGTCAGCGTGTGAGGATCGCGCACTTGGGAGCCGGCGATCCATTTCAGGGTGGGGATTGCGCCGAGCGCCGGGACGCTGTCGTGTAAATCCCACCAATCCCATAGAACGCCATCCGACTGATAGCCGATGAGGCGCACGGAGACGACCAGATCCTGTTGCAAAGGTCGTCCGCCGACGAAGTGTTGTACCAGCGTGACGGTTTCTCCAGGCAGCAGCCGTTGACCCGCAAGCTGCGGGTCTCCCGTCCACGTTATTCCGGCGCCTAGCGGCACGTAGTATTGCGACGCGCCGCCGTCAGTTGCCGAACGCTGTTGTGTGATGCCCCACGGACCATACGCGGGCGGCAATTGCATTTCCGCCGGTGGGTTGTCGATGGCTTCGGTGACAAAGCCCTGCTCTGTGCGCCAATGTAAGTAGAGGCGTGTGTTCGGCGATAGGGTGTAGTCCCAGTCATAGCCAATGAGTTGTCGCCCGCCGGCATCCGGTGGCGCGTATAGGCGATGCGCCGTATAGGGCGCGCGTTGCATGGGCTCCAGAGCCACTGTTTCCAGTAGGGTACGCTCGGCGCCGTCGTCCGCAGGCAAGGGTTGTCCGGTTGCGCTTTCATAGGCGCCGACGAAGAGTTGATATTCGCCGGGCGGGGCGGTTAGCCGCGGCGTGAGGCGCAGTTGCGTTAACGTGATGCCCTCCGGTCCGGGCTGCACTGGGATGTCAGCCTGGGCATGTATTTCACCATCGGCTGCGTTGACCAGATGGACGAAGAAGGTAACGTCGGCGCTGTCCGGGGCGCCAATTGGTTGCCAGGCGACGGTGAGTACGGATTCGCGTCCCGGAGTGAGCCCGTCCGCGTTTAGCCGGTACCCGAGTAGCTCGACCTGACTGCCAAAGTTGAAGATTTGGTTCGGCCGGATGAAGTTGTCAGGCAATGCGGTGCGTGGTTCCTGGCGGAACAGGAAAGCGTTGCCTAGTGGTTCAGGCGGCGGCAGCGTCTCGTACGCCGCCTCGTAATAATTGGTGGTCACGACGGGATGGCCCGCATCTAAATTCTCCGTAATGCGGCGGGACCAGGTCTCGCCGTAGTCCTCAGCGGTGGGAAAGACGTAGCGGATGTCAAGGTCGCGCCGGCGTCCTTCAACTTCCTGCAAGTACCAAAGTGGCGTGGCCCAGTGCCAGCCGGCGAGCACCACACTGTCCGGCGGGGCATCTTGCAGGATATCAGTAGCATATTGGTGCGCCGCGTGATCCTGGCTAAGCTGCTCGAAACTGGGGTAGCGTTGCAAGCCCTGGGCCACGGCCGTGATGATCAGCAGCGCGGCGAGAAGATTCACCGGAAGCAGGCGTGGTTGCCAACGAACGTGGTCTGTGGCTACGCGGACCGCGGGCCTGACGGCGGCGGCGAGCAGTAGTACGGCGGGAACATAGGCCGGCAACATGTATTCAACCGTTTGCGGCGCGCGATAGGCGGCGGTGACCAGGGTGTGCAGCAGAATAGCGCCGCCCAGCGCCAGAGCCAGCGTGCGCTGCCGCTGCAGGAGAACGATGAAGCCCACGCCCATGCCCAGGAGTAGGATCCAGTGGAACTGAAAGGTCATCACGTTGACCATGACTCGCAAGCGCGCCAACAGCTCTTGAGGAGCGCCGTAGGCAAAGAGGTCACCGCGGAAGCCGAGGGCCAGCACATGCTCCAGGAAGCCGGATGGCGTCGCCAGGGCAGCGGTGACGCCGCGAACCGGCTCGCCGGCAGTAAGAGCGCGGACGGGAAAGTAGAGCAGGGGCAGCAGGCCGATCAGAATCCCGGCAAAGAGCGGGCCCCAGCGTCTTGGATGGCGTAGCAGGCCCGGGTCGAAACGTAGCAGGGCGAGACCAACGACAAGGGCCATGAACATCAAGGATGCGTGGTGGGTGACGCCGAGGGAGAGTGTGAGTGCCAGGAGGAAGAGTAGGCTGTTTGTAGTCGGCGCTTTCGCGCCATGTCGCGCGCTAAAGCGCGCGCTACGAACGAGGAGCAATAGGTGGATGGCAAGCGCGGCAAAGAAAGCGGTCAGCATACGCACGTTGGCCGTTGTGGCCTGCGCCCAGAAGGTCGTGGCGGTGCCCAGAGCGATGACGGCGACCAGGCCTGCCAGGCGGCTACGGGCCAGGCGCGCGGCGCTGAGGAAAACGAACGCCAGGGTGGCGGCGGCGATAAGGGCCGATAAGAGATTGACGCGATAAGCAGGGGTGGGGCCAACCGGTAGCAGCGAGGCCAGATGCGCCAAGAGTGTGTAAAGGGCAAAGCCGGGGGGGTGGGCAACGCCCAGCTGCGTTGCCACGAGCTGCAGTTCCCCATTGTCGGCGGTGAGAACGTCCGGCGAAAGCGTGCGCCAATAGAGGATAATACTAGAGATAGAGATAAGAGCTGCGAGCAGACGGGGCGACACAGCCTGCAGCGCTCCGGGCAGGCGGTCGGCATGTGTGATGAGAGATGCAATGAGGGCAGTTACGCCAACGGCGAGCGCCAGGCCGGGATGGAACGCCGGATAGAGGATATAGGCGTAGAGTGCCAACGCAGACCAGGGACGTCGATCCAATGGTTGGCGCGTAAGTAGATAGACGCCAGCGGCCGTGGTCAGCACCGTTAGACCAATGGCGACTGGCAGGCCAGGGTGTATAAGTTCGCTCAAAATGCGCCCGGCATAGAGCCCGGGCGCCAGGAGGAGCAAAAATGAAAAAATACGTTGCGCCGTCGTTCGCCACATAGCGTGATTGTATCGTGTTGAAGGTGCTCGGCACTTCGAAAGTGGCCGTCACCTGAGCCGGCCGGCCGCTAGTACCTACGTACTAATCCTGCTGTTCGAAAAATGTTTACAAATGATTAATTTTCAGTATACTAATGGGTGGGAATTTGTGGCAGGCACAACCAGTCGCCTGGGCGACCGAAAAAGCGTTTCGGTCGCCTTTTTTATTGCCCGTCACTGGTCGCGCCACGCGCCGTAAGTTCGTTGAGTACATCTTCCCAGGTCAGCCCCTTTGCCAGTAGCAGCACCAGCAGATGATAGACCAGGTCGGCGGACTCTTCGACGAGTCGTTCTGCGCCCTGCGCCTTGGCCGCGAGGATCACTTCGATGGCTTCCTCGCCCACTTTCTTGGCGATTTCATCGTCGCCCTCCTGCAAGAGGCGCGCCGTGTAGGAATCTGGTGACGGGTTGTCGCGTCGCTGTTCGAGGATGGTCCAGAGGGCGGTGATGGGATCGAGTTGGCTCAAGTTTTTCTCCTTAGCAGGCTACTGTGGAGTGCGGTGTGTTGTTTGGAGTGATGTCTACTCATTTGAAACCTCTTCAAGGCCGCGATAGAAGCAGGTGCGCTCTCCGGTATGGCAGGCAGGACCGGCCGGATCGACGATTAGGAGAAGCGTGTCCTCATCGCAGTCAACGCGTATCTCGCGCACCTTCTGAATGTTGCCTGAGGTAGCGCCTTTGTGCCACAACTCCCGCCGGCTGCGGCTCCAGAAATGGGCTTCACCCGTCTCGCGCGTACGCTGTAGCGCCTCGGCGTTCATCCAGGCCACCATGAGTACATCGCGGGTCCGGGCGTCCTGAACGACGGCGGGGATGAGGTCTTGAGCGTCGAATTTCAGCAGCATCATGACTTCCTCAAGTTTGTGCTCTGTGGTTTGTCGTATGTTGCGTGTGACGACGGGGATGCCTTTCTGCGCGAGGTGTTCCTTTACGTCGCCGATGCTGAGCTCGCGGTAATGGAACAGCGTAGCGGCCAGCGCCGCAGAAGCGCCGCCTTGGTCCAGCGCCTCGGAAAAATGCTGCAACGTACCGGCGCCGCCGGAGGCGATGACCGGCACGTTAACGGCGTCGGCCACCGCGCGCGTGAGCGCAATGTCATAACCGGCCCGTGTACCGTCGCCGTCCATGCTCGTGAGCAAGATCTCGCCCGCGCCACGCGCCACGGCTTCGCGCGCCCAGGCGACCGCGTCCAGTCCAGTCTCGATGCGTCCGCCGCTGACGTAGACTTTCCAGCGGTCTTGCGCCACGGCGCGGGCGTCGATGGCTACGACGATGGCCTGGCTGCCAAATTCCTCTGCGCCGGCGCTGATCACCTGGGGATCGCGCACGGCGGCGGAGTTAATGCTGATCTTGTCTGCGCCCGAACGCAGAATGGCGCGCATGTCCTCTACGGTGCGAATGCCGCCGCCTACGGTAAAGGGAATGAAGACCTGGTCGGCGACGGCGCGGGCCATTTTCAGGACCGTGCCGCGTGCTTCGTGCGTGGCGGTGATGTCCAGAAAGACCAGTTCGTCGGCGCCTTCGGCGTCGTAGACGCGCGCCTGCTGCACGGGATCGCCCGCGTCACGTAGATTCACGAAGTTGACGCCTTTCACAACACGTCCATCTTTGACGTCGAGACAGGGAACAATGCGTTTGGCTAACATGGCGGTTCCTCCGGGTCAGGCTGCGCGGCAGCCAGGCGCAACGCTTCTTGTAAATCCAGTTTTCCCTCATAAAGGGCGCGCCCGATGATCAGGCCCGTGACGCCGTCCGCAGCGTATTGCAGCGCGCGGTGCACATCCTGC
>CAYSMQ010000279.1:0-6880 GCA_964432035.1 uncultured Ardenticatenaceae bacterium | reverse complement strand
CAAGCGGGCGCAGCACGGTTTGCGAATAGTCGCGCGTGGGATCCGCGACCAGCATCCCCAGCGCCGACAGAACCCCGGGCGCCGGCGGTACCAGCACGCGGGGAATGCGCAGATTGTGCGCCAGCTCACAGGCGTGCAGCGGGCCGGCGCCGCCAAAGGCCACCAACGCAAAATCGCGCGGATCAAAGCCGCGCTCCACAGAAATGCGCCGGATGGCGCGCTCCATGGTGGCGTTAGCTACACGCACAACGTCCCAGGCCGCTGCCTGGACCGATACGGCGCCGATCCGCTGTGCCAGAGCTTGCAGCGCTTCCCATGCCAGGTCGTTATTCAAGCGCATCGATCCGCCCAGGAAACGGTCGGCGTCCAGCCGCCCCAGCACCAGATTAGCGTCCGTCGTCGTCACGTACAGTTCGCGCTCTGCATCCACCCACACGTTTCCCTGCCACTGCCGGCTATTGCGGGGCAAGCCATAAGAGATTGGGCCGGGGTCGGCGCCTGCACTCTGCGGGCCGACGTGCAGCGCGCCGCCTCTGTCAACCGTCGCCAGGCTGCCGCCGCCCGCGCCCACCGTGTGAATATCTAGCATCGGCAATCGCAGTGGCATTTGCGCGATCTCACCTGTCGACGTCACGGGCAACGCGCCCGGACACAGCGCCACATCTGTGCTCGTGCCGCCCATGTCCAGGGTGATGATGTTCTCGTATCCGGCATTGCGCGCTACGAACCGGGCGCCGACGATGCCCCCTGCCGGGCCAGAAAGGACCGTGCGCGCCGCCTGCGTCGCCGCCACGTCCGCGCTTATCACTCCGCCATTGCTCTGCATGACGCTGATGGGACGTGGTCGAAGCGCCTCTGCCAACCGTCGCAGATAGCGGCCCATGACTGGTGCAACATAAGCATTAATCACCGTGGTCGACGTGCGTTCATATTCGCGATATTCGGGAAGGATGTCTGATGATAGCGACACCTGAAAGTCGAGGTCCTGACCCAAGCGTTCCGTCAGAGTGCGACCAATGGCTTGTTCGTGGTCAGGTCGCAAAAACGAAAAGAGCAAGCAGACGGCAACCGACTCGATGCCAGATGACCTTATCTCTGCGACGATGGCGTCCAGCTCAGAGAGCGCCAGCGGGCGCACGACGTCTCCCTGCGCCGACAGGCGCTCGTCCACTTCAAAACGCCACTCGCGAGGGACCAAAGGCGGCGGCTTCACCGGCACGAGGGCGTATAATTGCGGTCGATCCTGACGCCCGATGGCCAGCACGTCGCGAAATCCCGCCGTCGTGACCAATGCCGTGCGCGCCCCTCGTCGCTCCAGAAGCGCATTTGTCGCCACGGTGCTGCCGTGAACCAACGACTTGAACGTCGCCGGCCCGCCCGACTCTTCCAGTCCCATTAGGACGGCGCGCGATGGATCGTCCGGCGTGCTCAGCTGTTTGTGGACGCCTAAGCGCCCGCCCTCAACCCAGACGAAGTCTGTAAATGTGCCGCCGGTGTCCACGCCAATGCGCTGGCCCGGCCGCTCTGTTTCAGCTGCCATCGCCGCCCTGAGCATCCTCGAGCAGCGCCAGAAGCGCCATCGTGTTCAGCACAGCCTTAGACACGAGCGAACTGCGCGATAAATACTCCTGGTCCTTGCTACCATCTTCGCTGCGCTGCGAACAATGCGCATTGCCTCCGGAGGGACCTAAGGCATCCAGCGAGGGGATGTCGCGCCAGAAGTAGTTGCCATCACTCAGCCCGCCCCGCTGCTCGGGCACGATTCTCAGGCCCAGACGTTCGCCCGCCTTTTGCCAGTATGAGAATAGGTGATTCGTTTGCTCGTTATGGGGCCAGGGTTCCGTGCGCCGCGTCACTGTGATCGAAGCGCGGCAGCTATAGTCGCCATTGACGCTGCCGACGGTCGGACCATCGGTCAACGCCAGCATGTTGGCGACGCCCTCTTCAAATACGTCCATGGAGTAGGCTCGCATCTCCACGCGAGCCGCCGCGTAATGCGGCACGCGGTTGACCACGCTACCCCCCGATATGGTGCCCACGTTAAACGTCAGGTCACGCTCATAGTCGGTCAAATTGGCAATCTTACTGACGAGGTCGGCCATCTGCACGATGGCGTTTGCCCCGTCTTCGTGTGCGCTGCCGGCGTGCGAGGCCCGCCCCTCAACTTCCACCAGATACTTGGCCATTCCTTTGCGCGCCACCACCACGTGCGCGCGCTCTTCGTCGAGGTAGCCCGCTTCAAAAATAAGGCAGGCAACCGTTTCGTCGCCGCTCAAGCGCTCTTTACACAGGCGGCCAAAATCTTCCCCGTCCGCCTCCTCCGACGCGTCCAGCAGCAACACCCAATTCGTTTCTTCAAATGCGGCAGGCGCAAAGCGGCGAATGGCCTCCAGCATCATATACATCATGACGGTGCCGCCCTTGATATCCACCGTCCCCGGCCCATATATGCGGTCTCCTTCCTCGCGCCAGAAGAAGTCGTTCTCGCGCTCTTCTTCAGGCGGGAAAACCGTGTCCAGGTGCGAGACGAACCCCACCCTGTGCGGTCCGCTCCCCTGCCGTGTCAACACCAAATGATTGCCGTAATGCGCATTCTCCGAAGGGATCATCTCCGCCGAGAATCCCAGCGCGGCAAACTCGCCGGCCGTCATCTCCGCCAGTTCATTCACCCCATCGGGATTAGCCGTGAAACTGTTGATCGCTACCATTCGCCGCAGCATATCAAGATAAAACGGCAAACGTGACTCTAAATAAGTGCGAATCGATTCAAGGTTTTCCATATCCTCTGTCCACATCTATCGGGAAATAAATACCAAGAAATCGGATGGCTTTATCTCCAACGCACATTCGAAACTCGACGCTCAGGAGACATCCGATTTCTAGCGCCTTGATAGTAAAGAAAAACGGTGTAGGAGACAACTCCTGTATAGCAGGGGACTGTGACGTGCGCCAACAGTGCGCTAAACTTATAGGCATCTTCGTTCGTCCAGTTCACACAGGAGAAGATTCATGCCCGGTGTCATCGCTGCCGGAAACACGCAGACCGCCAACGCTGCCGCTCGCATCCTCGAACGAGGCGGCAATGCCGTCGACGCCGCCGTAGCGGCGGCCTTCACCTCGTTCATCGCCGAAGTCGGCGTCGTTCATCTGGGCGGTAGTGGCTTTGCGCAAATCTTCGATCCCGCCAGCGGGCGGCACATCGTATACGATTTCTTCAGCAACATGCCCGGTCTGGGCCGAGCCAGGTTGCCGGCGGATCTTAACTTCGACCGCGTCACCGTGAACTATGGCGCAACCACACAGGATTTCTACCTGGGGCGCGGCTCGGTCGCCGTGCCCGGCAACATCTTTGGCCTATGTCGTCTTGCCGCCGATTTTGCCCGTCTGTCCCTTGACGTCTTGCTGCAACCGGCGCTGGAACTGTCGCAGAACGGCGCTGTGTTGGACCCCTTCCAGGCGGCGACCTGCGAACTCCTGCGCCCCCTCTACACTCACACACCCGGAATGCGCGCCATCTTTGAACCGAATGGTCGCATGGTGCGCGCCGGGCACGTCATTCGCATCCCATATCTCGAGGAAACGCTGGCAGCGCTGGCGCAGCACGGCGAATCGCTGCTGCGGTCGGGCGCCCTGGGCCGAGCCCTTCTGGATGACCAGCAACGCCGCGGCGGCCTGCTGACGGCGGCCGATTTGGACAATTTCCACGTCTATCGTCAAGAACCGATTCACATACCCTACCGCGATTATGAGATTCTCCTCCCGCCGCCATACTCTACAGGCGGCGTTCTGACCGCATTTGTGCTCAGGCTGGTGGCCCACTTCCCTTGTGATGACCTCACACACGGCTCGGCCAGCCATTTGCGCCTCCTATACGAATCCCTGGCAGCGACCGCGCGGGCGCGTGTGACCTGGGAGCGAGAAGCCGCCCGGCGGCCCTGGCGCGAAGCAGTTGAAGCGCTTCTGAGTGATGACTTCGTACAGCCCTTCGTCGACGACGTGCGGCGCGCGCTTGCTGCCCGGCGTCCAGGTCTAACCGCCCGGGAACCGCATGGGCCGCAGAGCACAAGCCATCTCAGCGTCGTCGACGGCGACGGGATGGCGGTTTCCCTGACCACAACGGCCGGCGAGTCGGCCGGCTACGTCGTTCCGCAAACGGGATTCATTCCCAACAACATCTTAGGAGAAGAAGATCTCAATCCCAATGGATTCCACCAGTGGCAGGCCGGCACGCGCATCGCCACGATGATGACGCCCACCATCGTTTTACATCAAGGAAAAACTCGGCTGGTCACCGGTAGCGGCGGGGCCAATCGCATCCGCAGCGCCATCTTACAGGTCTTGATGAATGTGCTTGATTTCGACATGCCCCTACCCCAGGCGGTCAATGCGCCGCGCATTCACGTAGAGAACGGCGCCATGCAGTGCGAGTACGGCTATGACGACGAGGTCATGGACCGTCTGGAAGAGGACGGCTATCCTATCAATCGCTGGACCACACGCAGCATCTACTTCGGCGGCGCGCACAGCGTGGCGCAACAACCGGACGGAACCTTACTTGCCGCCGGCGACGACCGCCGCGGCGGCGCCACCGCGTCCGTTGCCTAAGGCGCCGTCACGCTCAGATTATCAAATTGCACCACAATGTTCTCTGCGCCCAACGTTTCGGCAAAGAGTCCCACGTCGCCCATGGTTGCCAGGCCAGCCTCGACGCTGCCCACCAGGCTGTCGTTGACGTAGAAGTCCATTTCCTCACCCCGCGCCTCCACGCGCAACTCGTTCGCAACCCCCAGGCCTTGCCGGATAGCCGCAGATGCGAACCAACCGTCTCCCACCAGGGTCTCGGCTTCAGCACAGTCCTCCCGGCACCGGCCAATCCAGACGTAACCGTCGGCGCTGATCTCAAAGACGGTAAAAGAGCGCGCTTCCGTGTCGGCCCCTATGAGGAGACCATAGCCAGACTGGAAGCCGCCCGACGTCTGCACCGCTTGCACCTCGTAGCGCCCGGCGCCCAGAAGGACGCCCGGCGCCGTCCAGAAGAAACCGTGTGGAACGTCAAGGGCCATTTCGTAGACACCGCCGGTCACCGCGGCCGTCGCTCCCTCCTGTTGCCCAACGCCCCACGTTCCCGGCTCGTCAAAGGCCGTTTCCAGCATGACGCCCGCGGAACCCGGCTCATCGGGTAAGGCGCCGGCGATGGCGAACAAGAACTGCTCGTCCACCCGTTGCGACAGCTCATCGGCCGGCCCCTCCGCCCAGGCCACAATCTCCCGTCCCCCGTAAATCGTTGCCAGAATGAGACCGGACACCGGGCCGCCGTCGCCGTCGTAGCTGAATTCGACGTGCGACCAGATTGTGCCGCCAAGCGCGACCGGCGCCGGGTCTCCCGCCTCGTAACCTTCCACGCCGCGCGCTGCAACGTCCATCCAATGCGCCGCAATGTCCGCCCGCGAATCGCCGGAAATCTCGTCGCTACGCATGGCAAGGAAAGCGCCGCCGTCCCGGAACAGCTCCCAGCCGTTCTCCAACGTTTGATGCTCGTACGCTCGCGGCAGCGCAACCGTGAATGGACCGGCCTCCGTCGACGTCCAATGTTCAGGCCACTCCCCACCGCGCACCTCTGTAAAACGCCAGCTGGCCACGACGTGGTCGATGATTTCTAGCGTTTCCGGCTCGTCCAGCGTCGGGCCGTCGACGTCGATAACGTATCCTACAGCGCGCGCCGCATCGACAACGGAAACAAAGACACCCGTACGCGGTCCGTCGTCCGCCTCGTAGCCGTATGCCGTCAAGAGACCAGCGGCCCCGTCCAGTTGCAATTCCTCCTCATAAAGCACATCCGGATTGCCAAATGTCTCCAACGTTTGCGCCTTCAGTTGCGCTGCCGTAACGCTACTATCGCCCTGCGGGTATACCGAAACCGACAGCACCGGTCCCCCCTGCCGGGCGCCTGTGGTCACGCGCCGTCCGTCAAACACGGGCTCGGGCCACGATTGCGGATAAAGAAACTGGAAGCCGTAGGCGCGGTTCAGGTACGCCTCGTAACCCGGCGTGAGATCCTCGTTGGCGATGGGCATGGCTTGAGAAGCGGCAAGCGCGTCGCCGGAAGCCGCGTGTGACAAAAGTCCGACGTCATAGTCACCGCTGGGCAAGGGGAAATAATCGTAACGAATGTCCGTGCCCTCTGAATAGACCAGTGTAACGCCAGGTTCGTAAGTCAACTGCCAGTTCTGGTCCAGGAAGACATTATATAGCTGCAAACCATCGCCGTTGGAGAGCACAAGTTGTCGCGGCGTCGCGCCTTCGCTCCCCGCCTGCCACACGCTTTGCAACTGTCCCGACGTTTCGTCGAAGAGTAAAACAGCCTCCCGTGCCGTCGTCCCTTCTGCAGGCACATAACGGGCCGCTACCATCGCCTGTCCCGCTCCGGTCGCCCTGGGCCACATGGGCGCGAAATCGCCGTTTGCCCCGTCGCTAATATAGGGCGCGGTCGCGTCCCAAACGACCTCCTCATGATATACCCCATCGGGCCAGGATCCCCACGCTCCTTGCGGCTGCGCGCCTGCAGGCAGTGGATCCACAACCATCAGACGGCTATTGGCCTCCGCTTCCCGCCTCAGCGCCACAAAATTGACGCTATCCACGTTCAGCGTCCGCGCTTCCAGCCCCAATAGCGCCGGACGCTGCGCCCCCGGTTGCTCCGGCCCCTGGATGCCGATGGCGCCCGCTGCCGAGTACCCTCCATCACCACCGGCCTCGTAAAACGCCCGCTGCAATTCGTACCAGCCGCCTACAGCGACAGCCTCGTACGCTGCCCCATCTTCCTCGTCCGGCAAAAAGGCCAGCAGAATACCTGCCTCGTTCTCGCCGTCCTCGTCATCGT
>CAYSMQ010000278.1:0-6887 GCA_964432035.1 uncultured Ardenticatenaceae bacterium | reverse complement strand
AACCCTTATGCTGGCCTTTCTTGAAGAGCCCAGCGAAGAACGTCGCAAGCGCAGCAAACGTATCGAGAAGGACGCCGACGATGTGCGGCGAGCGCTTGTAGAAGAGCTAAACTGCACTTTTGTCTCGCCACTGGACCGCGAAGACATCTATGCTCTCTCGCGTGACCTGGACGATGTCGTCGACTACGCCTATTCGACCACTGAGGAGTTGGAGTTATTCGGCCTCAGGCCAACGGCGCGCCTCGTCGAATTGGCTACCCTGGTCCATCAAGGAGCCCACGAACTGAACAGGGGAATGCAGTTTATCCATAAGGACCCGCCATTGGCTATCGAACACGCGCAGCGCGCCAAGAAAATCGAGACCAGGGTCGAACACGTCTACCGTCTTTCGTTAGCGGAGCTCTTCCAACCGCTTGATTCTTTCGACGCCATCATCACAATCTTCAAACTGCGAGAAGTCTATCGCCATCTCAGCAACGCCGCTGACCGCGTAGACGAAGCCGCCAACATCCTCAGCGACACCCTCGTCAAAAACATCTAGTCCACCCCCAATCTCCACTCCCTAATCCCCACTCTCTAATTCCCCCGCCATCCCCTCCTCATACCCCATCCCACAATACCGCGCCTCCTCCCTCGCCGTCTGCAACGCTTTCTGCGCCTTCGCTTCGTGCCCGTCCATTCGGTACAGGCGCGCCATGCAAATAGACTCGATGGGCCGCGCAAAGCGGAAAATGCGCGCGTACGCCGCCAGCCGCTTGCACGCGTCCCGCGCCGGCACCTCCGCCCCCGCAATTCCCCGCTCCCATAAGTCCAGCAACACCATGGGCGCGTCGTGAAACCCCTCATAGCTACCCAGGCTCGTCGCGCTCTCGCTCAGCAGCGGTAGCGCCTTCCGCGCCGCCTCCAGCGCCCGTTCGGGCTGCCACACCCTGCCGAAATACACCGCCAGCAGCGCGTGCGTATTCAGCTCCGCCACCTTATCCTGCACCTCCCGCTGAATCTCCAGCGACTTCTGCAACATCGGCAGCGCCCGTTGCGGCAAGCGCTCCATGCGCATCAGGCACGCCACCTGGTTCACCACCCCCCAGCCCTCGTGCATGCGGTTGCCGCTATCCCGCCCCAACGCGTGCAACTCACGGTACAGCGCCAGCGCCTCCTCGTAATAGCCCTGGTTATAGCGCGCCGTTGCCAGCACGTTCAATCCGCCGCCCTGCAGGCGAAAATCACCACTGCGCTCCGCCTCCGCCAGCGCCCGATGGCAATACGGCTCCGCATTGGCCCAGATGCCCAGCGACGTCACGTAGACCGCCAGCGCCAGGTGTACGTTTCCCGCGGCCCACGGATCCGGCTCCGGCAGCTGCTGTAACGTTTCCATCGCCCGCCGGCGATAGGCGTCCGCCAACCCATGCCACGGAATCAACCCCGCCACCACACACATATTGCCGTACAAGATGGCCTGTTCCGGCCCCGGCGGCAGCCGCTCCGCCGCGTTCAGCGCGTGAATCGTGGCGTATATTGTGGGAAACGCTTCGTTGACCAAAAACGAAATCTCACCCAACTGCCGGTAGGCGTGCATCTTCTCCGTGTACCGTCGCCGCGCCCGGATGCCCGACACCGCCGGCGGCTGCCGCAGCCGATGCAATAGCTGGTGCCCCAATCCCGTCAAGAAGCGCAGGCCCATTAGCGCCTGGTTCTGCGGAAACGGCGCGCGCAGATGGCGCACCGTCTGCATGAACGCCGCCCGCGCCTGCATCAGGTCGCCCAGACCCAGATACGCCTCTCCCAGCAAGCGGTTCAATTGTGCCAGCGTCAGCCGCTCGTGCCGTTGCCACTCCGCCAGCGAAAGTGCCCGCTGCAAAAGCGCCAACGCTTCCCGGTTAGAACCGTTGTCCAGCGCCAGCCGGCCCGCAATCGTGCGGTAATGGACTTCCTTGTCGCGCTCGCCCGCCCGCGCCCAATGGTGCGCCAGAGCGCGCGCGTACAGCTCATTCTGCGCATAGACTTGTTCCATCGTCTGCGCCACCCGCCGGTGTAGGTCCCGCTCCTCTTCAGTCAAGAGTCGCTGCAGCACCGCCTCACGCAACTTGTCATGCGCAAACTGCCAGCCGTCCCCGCGCACCTCCAGCACCGCCGCGTCATTACAGCGCGCCACCCAGTCCTCAAAATCCACGTCCGGCGCCGCGGCCCGCAGCACGACCGGGTCCAGCAATCGCCCGCCGACCGCCGCCAGCTTCAGCATCTCCTGTCCCCACGCCGGCACCCGCTGCAACCGCCGCTGCACGATGGCTGCAATGCCCTCCGCGAAAACGTGTTGCGGCAGCGTCATGGCCCCCACGTTTTCCAGGCTGCCCGCTTCCTCCGCCAGCGCGCGGATCACCTCCACCAGGAAGAAGACGTTGCCCTCCGTCTCGCGCAAGAGCAGCGACACCACCTGCGGCTGCCGTCCCGCCCGTTCGCCCAGCATCGACACGCTCAATGCCTCTATCGTCTCCTGGCTAAAGCGCGGCAGGCGCAACAATTGCATCGCCGGCAGTCGCCGCGGCAGCTCCGCAAACTCGTCGTCCCGGTAGCTGCCCACGATCAGCACCGGGCGCTCCGCCAGGCGCACCGATAGGTGCTGCAGCAGCCCCAGACCCGCGCCCGCCCACTGCAGGTCCTCCAGAATGAGCACCAACGGCCGCTCTAAGCGTCGCAACACCGCCTCCACCACGCTCAAAAGCCGTCGCTGCGTTGCTTCCGCGTCCAACTCCGGTGCGTCCGGCACCGCTCGACCCAGCAGCCGCTCGATGTCCGGCGCCAGCGGCTTCAGCACGCCCGCCTCCAGCGGCGTCAACTCCGCGTGTAGGCACAGCCGTCGCAACACCTCGCGCCACAATTGGTAAGGCGCGCCGCCTTCGCGGTCCGCCTGCCCGCGCAGCGTCAGCGCCCCTTTCACCAGCGCCCGGATGCGCAGCTCGTCCAGCAGCCGCGTCTTGCCCACGCCCGACTCGCCGCCCACCAGCCAGGCGCCGCCTCTCCCCTGCACCGCGCGGTCCAGGGCTTGCGAGAGCTGTCCCATTTCCATTTCGCGCCCCACGAACGTCGCCGCCCGCAAGAAACTCTCGCGAATCTCCTCGCTCTCCGGCGGCAATGGCTGCGCCAGCGCCTCGCTCAGCGCCCGCAGCGCGTCCAGCGCCGAGACAAAGCGTTCCTCAGGCGCCTTAGCCAACAGGCGTTCCAGCACCGGTTGCAGCGGATGGGGTAGGGGCGCCAGGTCCGGCGCTTCGTTCAACACGTTGCGGATCATCTCCGTCACCTGTTCGCTGCCATACGGATGCCGGCCCGCAAACACCTCGAACATGATGATGCCCGCCGCGTACAGATCGGACGTCGGCCCTGCCCCTTCGCCGCGCAACACCTCCGGCGCCATATAAGCCAGCGTACCCACCGTCGCCTGCGCCTGCTCCCGCTCCTGCGCCAGGCCAAAATCGACCACCTTCACGTCCCCCGCGCGGTCCACCAGCACGTTTCCCGGCTTCAGATCGCGATGCACCACGCCGCGGCGGTGCAAATAGGCCAGCGCCAGTAACATTTGCGCCATCACCCGGTACTGCGCTTCCAACGGCGCGCCGCGCACCGCGCCACAAATATCGCGCGGCTCCTGCAACAGCGTCATCGTAAAATAGGGCTGCTGCTCGTGGAACCCGTAATCAAGCACCGTAATCACGTGCGGGTGCCGCAGCCGGCCCAACGTCGTAAACTCCCGCGCCAGCGCCACGTGCGCCGAAACGCTCTCGCTTCCCGCCGAATCGCCTTCCACCGGCTGCGGCCCGTTCAGATGCACCTGCTTCAGCGCCACATCCTGCCCACTAAGCCGGTCCCGCGCGCGATACACCACCCCCATACCGCCGCGGCCCAGTAGCTCCGTTATTTCATAGCGATTGTCGACCACCATTCACACTTCCACAGCAGGCATTATAGCATGCGTCCGCCATCTTCATGTGCTCAGACCTGACGGGTTTCCGAAACCCATCAGGTTTCGCTGTCCGGGAGAACTTCCCGATCGAATCAGGACGCCCGCCCCATGACACCCGGAGGCAAGTCTCGCTATAATGTAATCGACTGTTCCACGTCCAAATTGACAGCCTGATCTAAGATAACATGTTTCAATATATTTACATAACCTAGCCTGCGATTTCAATCGTAGGCGGGAATGGCGAGACGCAGATGAAAAACAAAATATTCCTTGCCTCCTACGACCAAGGCATCACCCGCGCCGAGTGCGACAGTTCCGGCGCCTGGACCGTCCAACACCTTGCGACCGAACATCGCGTCACACGCCTCGCCGCCCATCCTCACGACCGCAACATTCTCTTCGCCGCCACCCGCGACGGCGTCCTGCGCTCCGGCGATTGCGGCCTCACCTGGCAGCGCGCCGGCATGCAGGGCCACATCGTCAAGTCCATCGCCGTAAGCGCCCACGATCCCGACCTCATCTTCGCCGGTACAAAGCCCGCCTACCTATTCGTCTCTCGCGACGGGGGGAGAGAGTGGAACGAACTCGCCGGTTTTCGCCGCATCCGCAACCGCTGGTGGTGGTTCTCCCCCGCCGAGCCGCCTGACTTCCGACCCTATATCATGGACATTGCCGTCTCACCCACCGATCCAGACGTCCTTCTGGCAGGCATCGAGTTTGGCGCCGTCGTGCGCAGCGATGACGGCGGTCAGACCTGGTCCCCGCACCGCAGCGGCGCCCTACGCGACTGTCACTCCCTCAAATTCCACGCCGCCAACGGCAGTTGGGCCTACGAGGCCGGCGGCACCGGCGGCGGCGCGTCCTACAGCAATGACGGCGGGCGGTCCTTTCACAAGCAAAAGGAGGGTCTGGCCAAAAACTACGGCATCGTCTGCGCCGCCGACGCCCAAGACCCCCACATCTGGTACGTTTGCGTGGCCCCAGGACCCGGCAACGCCTTCGGCGACGATCCCCAAATCTACCTCTATCGCTCCCGTGCCGGCGAACCGTGGCAGCCCATCGGCTGGCAACCCCATCCTCTGCCCATGCCGCCCACCACGCTACTTACCTTCCCCGGTCACCCCGGCAGCCTCCTCGCCGGCCTGCGTAACGGCGACCTCTGGCGCTCCGCCGACTACGGCGACACCTGGCAGCAACTGCCCTTTAACCTGAAAGGTATCTGGTTCTCTTTGTTAGTTATCTGACGTCCCGCCCCTCTTTAGCGTAGGGGCGGTTCGCGAACCGCCCCCGGCGCATCACAATACGCTTCTTCAAATATACGCCCGGCGTCTTGCCTTCAATCCCCAATCCCCAATCCCCAAACTCCCTGTGACCAACCCCCCACCTTCCGCGATAGACAAGGTAGAAAAAGCCGCTAAGCTAAAGGAGCAACCGTTGACCATCGCGCCAAAGGCTTCCGGTATGACCGACGATGCCCAACTCGTCGCCGCCGCCAAAGAAGACGCCATCGCTTTCGACGCCCTCTACCGTCGCTACGTCACCCGCGTCTATCGCTACTGTCTTCTCCGCTGTGGCGACGAACAGGACGCCGAAGACCTGACGGCCCAAACCTTCGTTGCCGCCCTCGAGAGCCTCCCGCGCTACCGCGAGCAGGGCAACTTCGCCGCCTGGCTCTTCACCATCGCCCGCCGCAGGTGTCGCGACTACCATCGCCGCCGCTACCGCCACCCGCAAGACAACGTCGACTTAGAGGACCTGGCCGATCGCGTCCATCCCAACGCGCCCGATCCCGAACAGTCCACCGCGCGCGCCGTCCTCATTGACTGCCTGCTGCGCGTCCTGCCCCTGCTCACCGAAGACCGCCAGGAGGTCGTCCGCTTGCGCTACGGCGCCGGACTCAGCACCGCAGAAACCGCGGAAATCATGGGCAAGGGACAGAGCGCCGTCAAGATGCTCCTTCTGCGCGCCCTCAACGACTTGCAAGAGAGGTGTCACTATGACGAAGAATAACGAACGTCGCCTGGCCGAGGAACTGGAAAAACACGCCGCCGGACAAGAAGCCGACCTGCCCGAAGGCCTCACAAACGTCTCTGACAGCCTTAACCAGGCCATGCGCCAGACCCATCCGCGCCCCGGCTTCATCAACCAGCTCGCGGCTGAGTTACAGGAGCAGCGGCAGGAGAACGCCAGTCGGCGTTCTCTTGCCGACCTGCTCCCTGGGGCAAAACGCCTCATCGCCGGCGCCGTCGGCGCTGCCGCCCTCATCGCCTTCGCCCTCTTCGTGTCCAACCTCTTCTCTGGCCCGCCCGTCGCGCCCGTGGCCTCCGACAGCCAGACCACCACCGCCCTCGCCGTCAATGCCACCCCTACGCCGATTGCCACAGGCACGCCCGTTCCTCCCCAGAGCGGCGGCGCGCTTTCCATGCCCCAGTCCTGCATCCCCGCGCTGGCCGACCGCCAACCCTACGTCAACATCACCGCCGGCTACTGCTTCCAATATCCGACCAACTTTCACGTCGGCGACGTCCTCCCCGACGGCGCGCCCAACGCCCAAGACATCCTCGCCCTTTACGGCCCGGCCCACGACCAATCCCTCGAGCCCCTGCGCGCCGCGGTAGACATCGTCGTCGCCGGCCCTACCGGGGGTCGCACCCTGCAAGAAATCGTGGACGAGGAAATTCGCACCGCCGCATCAGACAATCCGGTCACCACCGAACAGATGACCCTCGGCGGCGAACCCGCCGTCATCCTCAGCGGAATCACCTGCCGCGTGCCCTGCGCCCGGCTCCTCGCCGTCCATGACGATCACGTCTACCGTCTTACGCTACTTAGCGGCAAGCAAGTCGCCGCCGACGCCGACCTCGTCTGGAGCAGTATTCTCGACACCTTTGCCTTCCTCACGCCCGACCAACTCGCGCAATTCGCCACTTGC
>CAYSMQ010000277.1:0-6896 GCA_964432035.1 uncultured Ardenticatenaceae bacterium | reverse complement strand
GCAGCCAAACCATTATGCTGGTTCATGTCACTTCTCGTTCGCTTCTATTAATCACAAGCACACTGGAGGAACAACATGAACACCGCTCACCAGATTTCCGCAAGAGAAGATGTTCAAGACCCAGTCTACCAGGCCTATCGTATCCTGCACATCGGATTCACCGTGGCTCCCATCCTCGCCGGACTCGACAAGTTCACCAACCTTCTCGCCGACTGGACCCAGTATCTGGCCCCCTTCATCGGCAATATCGTGCCGGCTTCAACGTTCATGGCCATCGTGGGCGTCGTGGAAATCCTCGCCGGGCTGCTCGTCTTCTTCAAACCACGCATCGGCGCCTATGTCGTCGCCGCTTGGCTCGCGGGCATCATCTTTAACCTGCTGCTCGTTCCCGGTTATCTCGACGTCGCCCTGCGCGACCTCGGCCTCTTCCTGGGCGCTCTGGCACTGGCCCGTCTGAGCACCGCCTTTGGCGACTGAAGCCTCGAGAGGAGTAGCGATGTCCCACGAAAGCATTGAGGTCATACCCCTGGATCGGCCCGCATCACCGCAAAGCGGGACGACCAACCGCTCCTCCGTTCTCACCCGCAGGGATCCGGCCCAACACGAGAAAGTCAAGTTGCTCACCCACGCCTTGCTCTCCGTGTTGGGCCAGGATCCCGGTCGGCCTGAGTTGCGCGGTACGCCACGGCGCGTGGCCCGCATGTATGCAGGTCTTCTATCCGGCTATGAGGTTGAGATCAAAACCCTGCTCAATGGCGCGCTCTTTGACGTCGATTACCATCTACAACCGCGAGGCGTTGCCGTTATTATTGACGCCTTCCACGTCCACACGGCAATGCGCGGCGAACGCCGACAAGACGCCCGCATGCGCGCCAGCGCTATGCGCGGCCGCTTTCGCGAAGACGCTACACTGCGCCGCGAGTTTATGCAGCAACTCAAATAAAGATCCGGCCACAATACCCTCCATCCTCTATTTACCGGGCCGCCCCGTCTCTCGAGGCGGGGGGGCTCGCTTTTAATTCCTACCGCAGATCCTTGACAGCTGGATAACATTCGTGTATATTATGACCGGTCGGTCACGTGACTGACCGGTCACTTTTTATCAATTCGAGGAAAAAAGCGCATGCCAAAGGAGACCTTTTTCAACCTGCCGGACGAGAAGCGCGAGCGCATTCTCGACGTAGCCATCGATGAATTCGCCGACAACGACTATCCCAATGTCTCCGTTTCGCGCCTCGTCGATCGCGCCGGCATTGCCAAGGGTAGCTTCTACCAGTACTTCGAGGACAAAGGAGACCTCTTCCGCCACCTGATGGACGTTGCGGCGCAGGAGAAACAAGCCTTTCTCAGCGAACCGCCGCCCGATCCACAGATGGACATCTTCCAATATCTACACTGGCTCATGCGCGAAGGCCTGCGCTTCGAATTTGCGCACCCGCGCCTGGCCCAGGTGGCCTACCGCGCCATGACCGGCAGCGGATACCCGCCCGCCTTCATCGAGCAGTTCAAGGCGCAGGGCAAGGCCTATTTCCGCCAGCTTGTGGCTCTGGGCAAAGAGCAGGGCGTCATTCAGCCCGACATTGACAACGATCTGGCGGCATTTCTATTCAACACGATCTTCACCGAGCTGGGGCAGTACATGCTCGCCCGCTTCAAGGAACGCGCGCCAGAGCGACCTGGCGGCACGGCGCAATTCCGCGCCTTCTTCGAGGAAGAGGCTGTGCAAGATCTTTTTTCGCAGACGGTTTCATTTCTAGAGCGCGCTCTGCGCCGTTCACCAACTATGGAGTATAACGATGGGCATCATTGAGGTAGAGAACCTCAGTCACGATTACGAAGGAAAAGGCGCCTACGCCGTAAAAGACGTGTCGTTTGACATTCAGGAAGGAGAAATCTTCGGTTTTTTGGGCCCCAGCGGCGCCGGCAAAAGCACGGTACAAAACCTGCTCATTGGCCTCCTGCCGCTGCAAGAGGGCCAGATCCGTTTTCAGGGACAGCCCGTGCAATCGCTGCGCTCGGCGTTCTTCAACCGCATCGGCGTCTCTTTCGAGCATCCCAACCTCTACGGCAAGCTGACGGGACGCGAAATTCTCAAATTCTATGCCGGGCTTTTCAACGTTCCCACCGAGGAGCCGGAGCGTCTGCTGGACATGGTGGGATTGCAAGACGCGGCGCACAAACGCACGGCGGCCTATTCCAAAGGCATGAAACAGCGCCTCGTCTTTGCCCGCGCCCTCATCAACCGGCCCCACATGCTCTTCCTGGATGAGCCCACCGCAGGCCTCGATCCCAACCTTGCGGGAACCATCAAAGACATTATCCGCCGTAAGCGTGACGAAGGCGCGACCATTTTCTTGACCACACACAACATGTACATCGCCGACGAGCTATGCGACCGTGTGGCCTTCATCAACGAGGGTCAGATTGTGGCCATGGACGCCCCGCGCGCCCTGAAGTTGCAGTACGGCGAGCGCTCCGTGCGCGTCGAATATCGCGAGAACGGCGACCTGCGGCATGAGCTGTTCTTCATGGAAGACGACGCCGACCGTGCCCGTTTTAGCGACGTCGTCGCCGAAAAAGACGTGCAGACCGTCCACTCCCAGGAAGCGACCCTGGAACAGACCTTCATCAAAGTCACGGGACGGGGGTTGACATGAGGCGCCTGCTAACCCTCATACACCAGGACCTGGTGCTCGCCAATCGCAACTACATGGCCCTGCTCACCGGCGTCATTTTGCTCATCATGGCTGCCATGATCTGGTTTCTGCCCGATCGTCTGGACACGGGGGCCGATGAATTCATCTACGATGCCTCCGAAAGTGGTCAGCTGGAGCGCTACCTGCGCCAGGCCGGCGCCGAAGAAGAAACGTTCGTAGATAGCACGGACGAACTGCGCGCGGCTCTGGACGAAAGCAACCGCGGCATCGGCGTCGTCTTCGAAGGCGACGTGCACGATCCCCACTTCCGGATGCTGACCGTCGGCCGCCTGGCCGAAGAAAACGTCAACCTCATGCGCGCCACGTTGGACACCGTGATCCGCTTCATGCGCGGCGAGGCGCCGGACAACGTCGACGTGCAGCTGCTGCGCCCGCCCGGCGAGCCCGTGCCGCTCAACCTCAGCATCGTGCCCATCGCGCTTGTCTTCGAAGTCGTCCTCCTGGGCTACTTCTTTGGCGCGGTCATGATCTTCCAGGAGAAACAGGAGGGCGTCAATCGCGCCTACCGTGTAAGCCCGGCGACGACGCTCGATTACCTGCTCTCCAAGACGGTCTTGTTCACGGTGATGAGCATTGTCTACGCTGCCTTGCTGTTGTTGATTGCCTTCCAACTGCGGGCCGACTACGGTCCTGTCCTGCTACTCGTCATCCTCACCAGCAGCATGATGACCCTGTTGGGCCTGGCCATTGCCGTCTTCTTCAACAACATCTCCGAATGGTTCTTCGTGGGATTGGCCGTGTTACTGCTCAACCTGCTACCCGTCCTCTCCTACGCTGCGCCCACATTCGCGCCGCGCTGGCTCACACTCATTCCCTCGTACCCCGTGCTCTTTGGCGTGGACGAACTTCTCTTTCCTACCGGCAGCACAGGGTTTATGGGCCCCTTGTTGCTGCAACTATTGGCCTTCAACGTCATCGCCTTTGCTCTGGCCTACCTGGCCATCGACCGCAAGCTGATGAAGGCCGCATAAGGTAATTTCACGATGAATCTAAGAGCAATTTTCTCTTTATTCCGCCAGGACCTGACCAACGCCATGCGCGACAATCTGGTCATCTACATGTTCATCGCGCCTCTCCTCCTTGCGCTCGGCGCCCGCTTTCTGCTACCCTCGCTGGAAGCGACGAAACTGACCTACGCCGTGGAGAGCGGCGTGGGGCAGGCGGTCATAGACGAGCTGGAAACCCTGGGCGACGTGCAGCTATTCGACAACCGCGAGGACGTCATCGCCCGCGTGGAGCGCAACGACGACGTGCCCGGCATCGTGCGCGATGGCGATGCCTTCACCGTCTATCTGGAAGGGAATGAACCGGAAGGGGAAGAAATCGCCGCAATGGTCATGAGCAGCGTCCTCCATGAAGAGGAAGTCGCCACCTTCGTGCACGAGGAGCTGCGCTCCAGCCGCTCCCTGATAAGCGAATACGGCGCCGTTGTCCTCGTCATGCTGGCGGTCATGATCGGCGCCCTCGTCATGGGCTTCCTGATGGTAGATGACAAGGAGACTAACGCCATCCAGGCCCTGGCTATCTCGCCGCTGACCATGACCCAGTATCTCCTGGCCCGCGGCCTGTTCGCTGTCGTTTTCAGCACCATCATCGCCCTCATCAGCAGCGCCATTCTCGCCGGAACGGCCGTCAACTACGCCCTATTGCTGGTAGGTTTCCTCGTCGCCGGCAGCGTGGGGCTCATTATCGGCTACATTCTGGGCGGCTTTGCCGGCAACCAACTGGAGGCCATCGGGCTCATCAAGATCGTCATGTTCGCCTACCTCACTATTCCCGTGCTCACCATCTTCGTGCCCGACAACTGGCAGTGGGCCTTCTACCTCCTGCCCAACTACTGGATGTTCAAAATCTTCGAGAACCTCTTCGTGGGACAGATCGGGCCAATCGGCTTCTGGGGCGCCACGGGGTTAACGCTGGTCACCAGCGTCGTCTACCTCCTGGCGCTGGCGCCCATCATGCGGCGCCGCGTGCAGCTGCGCTTCGCCTGAGCCTTAGATGTCCCGCAACCGCGGCTCAAACACCCGCTCCAGCGCCAGGCCCACCATGGCAAAGGCAAAACCTGTCACAAAGAGCACGCCCAACGGCGCCAGAACCAGGTGTGTGGCCCCCGTGTGCACGCCATAAGAGAGCGCCCCCACCACCAGCTTGCCCCAGGTGGGCAACAACGGATCGCTCACGCCCAGGAAGGCCAACGTCGCCTCCAGGAAAACGTAAGTGGGCACCAGGATGATCAGCCGGGGAATCAGCAGCGTCATGATGCGCGGCGCCATATAGCGCAGGATGATGCGCAAATCGCTGGCGCCATAGGCGCGGGCAGCCTCAATATAGGGTTCTGTGCGCACCTGCAGGAACATGGCCCGGTAGGTCTTCACCGCGCTACCGAAAATCGTCAGCGCCACCGTCACCGCCAGAATGGTAACGATGCTCTTGGAGTACATAATAAACACCATCAGGCTCACGGGGAAGAAGGGCAGAATCAAGTTCACTTCGGTCAGATACTGCACCACGCGGTCCACGACGCCCCCATACCAGGCCCCGGCCGCGGCCAGCAACATACCCCCGACCGAGGTGGCAAAAGCCGCGATGATCCCGAAACCCAGCGCCACAGGCGCGCCCCACAGCAGGGCAACCATCATGTCCCGTCGTTGCTCGTCCGTGCCTGCCAGCCCGTGCACCTGCCCGATCATCGTCACGTTGGCCTCCACATCCGTATCCGGTTCGAAGAGCAACGCCTGTACCCGTAGCGTGTACGTCCCCTCCACGGCCGTCTCGCCCTGGCCTTCCGCTTCCAGAAAGAGCGCCTCACGCGGGCGCTCGCTGTCCAGCCGCCGTTGCAAGCGCTCATCCTGGCTCAGGTAGTAAGAATGGCGGGTCTTCGGCTTGAAACTGGTCAGCTCCTGCTCCCGGCCGTCGGGCCACACCCAGGTCAACGTCACGTGCGGCCCGCGCTCTTCGTACGGCGCCTCCAGGTCGACGATGATCTCCTGTGGAAACCCCCCGTACTCGTAATCAAAAGTAAAGGGCATGATCACGTCGGTCAGCCCGCCTTCCAACGCCACCGTCTCTTTTTCCACGCCGCCGGTCCTCGAATCGAGCGCCATCGTCGGCGGCAGATCGTCGCTGCGGAACAGGTTCACCCACGCCGGCGCTGCGCTGCGCGGATGCCGGACCCACACGTTGCCCTCACCACGCCACAGGCTAACGGCTTCCTCATAAGGGATGGTAACCACGGCGTAGACCGACACGCCGACCAAAAAAGCAATGATCACCAGGCCCACCACGGCCGACGGATAGCGACGTAAGGCCAGTAAGGTTTCTCCAATTCGCGCCACCGTGCGCCGCGCGCCGGCCCACATTCCTGCCAACGTGGGGCGCGGCAGGGAAAGCCCGACGCGGCGCATCGTCCGGGCGCGCCGCTTCGTCTCTTTTCTTCCCGCTCTAAAGCGCCGCAGGCGCGCCAGCGGCCCGTTCGCCGTCCGCTTTAGCTTGCCCTGTCGCTCCTGCCCGCTCACTCGCACGCGCGGGTCAACCAGCATATAAGCGATGTCCAGCAGAAACACGGTCACTGCCACAAGGTAGGCGAAGACGGTGACGATGGCCACGATCATCGGTGTGTCGTTGGCCTGTAGCGCGTCGAAGAACAGCCGGCCCAGCCCCTGCACGTTAAAAAAGTACTCCAGCGCGATCACTTCCTGCCACAACAGCGCCAGCAAAAGCCCGAAACGCGTCAGCAGGGCCGGCAGCGCCGGGCGCACGATGTAGTCGCGGTCGACGCGGCGCGAGGGTAGCCCTTTTGCGCGCGCCATTTCCACGTAATCTTCGTTACTGTACACCTGAAAAAAGCTGCGCCAGGTATAGACCGTCTGAAACAGGCCGGCCAGGAAAATGGCCAGGAACGGTAACAGCAGGTGCCGTCCGATAATTAATAGGTGACTCAGCTGCAGTTCGCCTTCCCAGCTATCGAACGTACCGCCCGGCGAAAAGCCAAACACGCGCAAGAAGAAGGTGCTCAGTAACACGCCATAGACCCACGCCGGCGCCGACGAGATGGGGGAAAGCAGCACAAACAGGCGGTCCAGGCGCCCGCCCCGCCGCCGGTTCAGGAACAGACCAAGCAGCACCGAGGCCCCGAAGAGGAACAGGTTGGCCACGCCGAAAACCAGCAACGTGCGCGCC